>JBJEJT010000246.1:0-2673 GCA_051878255.1 Candidatus Cryptobacteroides sp.
TATGATGTGCTCAATTCCGAAGAAGCGAAAGCCGAGGCGGGGGAGAAATCCCTGTTGCACATCACCAAGCCTGAGATAGACTTCGAGCCAATAATCGACGAACATTCCCAGGCTGCCTATGACAAAGCTGTGGAAAACTTCAGGTCGTGGAGGGAAAGAGGCTGGCTGCTTCAGGACGGCGGGCAGAACTATTATGTCTATGCCCAGACTATGGGCAGCCGTACCCAGTATGGACTCGTGCTATGTGCCCATATCGACGACTACGCCAACGGAACAATCAAAAAGCACGAACTCACCCGCAAGGACAAGGAAGATGACCGTATGGTCCACGTGCGCATCCAAAGTGCCAACATCGAGCCTGTGTTCTTTGCCTACAATGAATCCGATGCCATAGACTCGGTGGTCGCAAAATACACAGCCACTGTGCCGGAATACGATTTCGTGGCAGCTGACGGCTTCGGGCACAAGTTCTGGGTGGTGGACGACGAGGCTGACATCCAGGCTATCACACGAGGCTTTTCCGAAGTGGACGCATTCTATGTGGCTGACGGGCATCATCGTACGGCTGCAGCCGCCCGTGTCGGGGCAGAGAGGCGGGATGGCAATCCGAACCATACCGGAGAGGAAGAGTACAACTGGTTCATGGCTGTGGCTTTCCCCCAGAACCAACTGCGGATAATGGACTACAACCGCGTCGTTAGGGACCTCAATGGTCATACGCCGGAAAGGGTCCTGGAGTTGGTTGCCGAGGATTTCGGGATTGCCGAATTGGGGACCGATGCCGACAGGCAGGTTGCGGAGGGCGGTTTCGCCCCTGTGAAGCTCCACGATTTTTCGATGTACCTGGACGGGAAATGGTACGCCCTGACGGCGAAGCCCGGACGTTGCAATGATGACGACCCGATAGGGGTCCTTGACGTTACTCTCCTTTCTGAAAGGGTGTTGGACAGGATACTTGGCATCAAGGATTTGCGCAGGGACAAAAGAATAGACTTCGTGGGCGGGATACGTGGATTGGGAGAGTTGTCCCGCCGTGTGGACAGCGGGGAGATGAAGATTGCCTTCGCCCTCTGTCCGGTTTCGATGAAACAGTTGATAGATATAGCAGACAGCGGAAACATTATGCCGCCGAAGACGACCTGGTTCGAGCCTAAATTGCGTTCGGGTCTCGCCATACATCTTTTTTGACAATGTACGATATAGAATATGTGCTGAAAAAGACTTCTGACACCAGGGCCCTGCGTATCGGGGTCGGGGCTATCAGAACTGCGCCTGCAATGTTCAGAAGGCTTTTCCCGTCTTCTTCGGCTGTGGTGGTGTCCGATGAGAACACCTGGAAGATAGCCGGGGAGCAACTCTGGACCGTCCTCCAGGATGCCGGGATGCCTATGGCGGATCCATATATATTCAGAGACCCGAACCTGTTTGCCGACTGGTCCTACTTGGAACAGCTTGAGAATTATCTCGCAGGTTCCGATGCGATTGCGATCGCCGTGGGTGCCGGGGTGGTGAACGACCTCACGAAGCTGGCATCATATCATCTCGGACGAAGATATATGGTGGTTGCCACGACTGTCTCAATGGACGGATTCGCGTCCAGCGGGGCGTCGGTAATGAAAGACGGAAGCAAGCAGACTTTCGACTGCCGGGCGGCGCTCGGGATAGTGCTGGACCCTGCCATTGCCGCAAAGGCTCCGAAATACCTCGCCGTTTCCGGCTATGCCGACCTGATAGCCAAGATACCTGCAGGGGCAGACTGGATCGTGGCTGACGAAATGGGGTGCGATAAGATAGATGACCTTGCCTTCGACATCGTGCAGGATAATCTGATGGAGGCGATTTCACGTCCGGAGGATATATATGAGGGAAAGGTTGAGGCTATAGAGGAACTTGCAAACGGTTTGATACTCAGTGGTTTTGCAATGCAGGTGGTGCAGAGCAGCCGTCCTGCGTCCGGCACCGAGCATCTTTTCGGGCATTATTGGGAGATGACGGGGCTGCGCTACAGCGGGGAAGAAGAGGTGCCCGGTTTTGAGAAAGGCAAGTCTTTCCTTTCTCCGGGTCGTCCCGTGCCTCACGGATTTGCTGTTGGCATAGGTTCGCTGGTTTCCATCTCGGCTTTTGAATATCTTCTGGGGCTGGACCCGGATGCCATAGATGTGGATGCCTGTGTCCAGAAATGGCCCACCAGGGAGGAAATGGCAGGAGAAATCCACCGTACCTGTGCAGATATGCCCGAACTGCTTGAGAAAGCGATGGTCGTGTCGGAAAGCAAATATGTGGACAAAGACGAGTTGCGCAGGGAACTGCTGACGGTAAAGGAGAACTGGGGGACGATGTGCAACCGTCTCCGTGCCCAGTTGATTCCGTACCGTCAGGTCTATGACCGTCTCCGTGCCGCCCACGCCCCGTATGAACCGGAAATGATAGCCGTTTCCCGTGCAGAACTCAAGAAAGCCTTCGAGGCAATGCCATATATGCGTGACCGCATCACTGCGGTGGACCTGCTCCACCGCCTCGGCCTGATGTCCGAAGTCACCCGCTTCCTCTTCGGTCCCGGCGGCAGGTGGGAGGTTTAGGGACATTTTGCTCAGAACAGTTTTATCAAATAAGCATAGGAGATGCCTGGACAGTCCGGGCATAACGGAAGTGCGGCTTGCCGGGCAAAGGATG
>JBJEJT010000247.1:0-11024 GCA_051878255.1 Candidatus Cryptobacteroides sp.
CCTCTCCCTGTTTTGTGCTAATTTGACCGTAATGTCATAATTCACGAGTTTACAACCGTTGTTCTTGTATGTCTTGAACTGGTGCGTGGTGCTCTCTATGACTACCGGGTAAATTTCATTCCTTACAATATCGTGTATATATATATCCGTGCTTTCCGTCAAGTGGTGCATCCTCCCGGCTTCTACATCACTCAGCCAGCCCGTGTGCAGGGTCCTTTTCTTCTTTATTTCGTTCAGGTAATTCCGCGTCGCCCTCTCTCCTGCGATTTCTAAAAACGAGTACGGGCTGTTGTCATATACAACCTCTTTCGTATATCTCGTTATTTCGTCCTCCTCCGTCGATACTCCACGTAACAGAAGACTATCCCAGCCCCCGTACGCATTAAGGTAATACAGGACGTAATCACCTGGGCACGGGTCCAATACTTTATACTCTATGCCATCTACGGATATACTTTCAATGTCTGTGGATGCAGCACCAAGTTTTGCGAAGAATGTCCCACTGCCAGCGGAACAAATCGCCCGGAAAAATTCAAAATCTTCTGCGTCAACCAATTTTGTCGGCTCTTGCTCAATAGTGACTGTATCGCCGTTCTTTTCCTTGAGAATGACTTCGACCGTGTCCTTGTTGTAAACGGTACAAAGAAAATATTGCCCTCTTACAGCCGTCTTTTTCACAGGGAACGACAGCCCCATTTTAACGGGGTCATAATTCACGTCGTAAGACCAGTCGTTCAGAAAATCGATCCCTTCCAGAATCTCCCAGCTGTCGTCCTCATTTTTTGCAAAAACATCAAATACCGGAGGTTGCTCTATCTCTTGTAAATCCTCTTTTGACAACTCGCGGAATGTCCCTTGCAGGAAATCAGCGCAAATGTCATTTATTCGGATAATCGGGTAATCTTTCCCGGGGCGTGTTTGCGCTCTGCCTCGGTATATAGTCAATCCGCCTGTTCTTATCTCAAAAATCTGATTGGCTTCTGGAATATCAACGAACCAGTCTCGCCAAATTGGTGTTGCCATTTTTTCGTAAAATATCAAATAAAGGCTCAATGTAAATGAGCCTTTATTACTATTCGTTTATGATCTTCCTGATGTAGTTCTCCATATCGTGCCCCAACGCCTCTGAAATCCTCTCCCGGTACCAGTTCAAAACATTCTCCTTGACCGTCGCCAGGTCGTGCGAGCCCTCAGTCCCGAAACGCGCGATTTTCCTGCAAATAAGAAACGCAAGTTGCCTCTCGGTAGGTATCTTACCATTGGCAAACGGACGCGGAATTATGGGCTTAATTTCAATCCAACGTAGTATTGCGTCCGGCGGCGGGAAATGCGGCCGCGTGTCCTCCTCGACATACTTCCAGTAGTCCCGGAGCGTCATCGTCACCTCAAAAGCACTGCTACCGACCACCACCTCCGTGCGTACGGAATCAATCAACCCGCGTTCCGTGGTGTATCTCCCGGAAAACTCGAGATGCTCCTTGTAGTTGTCCCGGATGTCATTCGCTAAGTCCTGTAATACTCGCTTCACTTCTTCAAGGTTCACAAGCTCCATTTCAATGCCTCCTTCGCCATTGTTCTATGTCTTTCTTTTCTTTTTCTATTTTGTCCCTCCGGTATGATAGGACGTTCAGGAACTCTACGGCGGACATCTCCCAAACCTTGTCCCACTCGCAGCGGCAGGTCTCCGACACCGCGTCCACGTTCGCTATCCAACCCCAGCGGTCCGCAAAATCTCCTCCTGCTCCTGAATCCTCGTCAATATCTTCATCCTGTTCTCCGGATCCGGAATTTTCACCGCCTCCGCTTTGGAGTAGTTCAGGAAATCGCGCGTTAACTTGCGATATGACGCCAAAAAAAAAGCCGTCAATGCAAGGACATCAGCCACGGACATATTTTCGCGTATAGCCCTCTGGACGTCCACTACATCGTAGCCGTTGTTGTACTTCATTCCTTTTGGAACGAGCATACACGAAAGCACTTCCACGAGGTTCTCGTCCCCTCCCTTTGCGTATTCCTGAAAATCGATATACTGCGCCGTCGTAATCTTACGGACATCTGTCACCGGAACAAGATTAAACCCTCCCACATTGTACGAGGACGCAACACGGGCTGCGTCCCTCTCCGTCATCTCATTCAAGAATTTTGTACGCTCCGCCATTTCTTTATACTCCACGATTGGCAGGTTCAAAATCTCGTCCTCTGACAGGTCCGACAGCACGGAAATAATCTTCACCTGCCTGTCCAGTTCATCGAGTTCTTCGTCCTTGCACAGTCGGCAGATCTCCTCGTATTTCCCTATTGGCAAACGCCTGTAATCATCAATGATGTCTCCTTTCATCTTTCTTCTTTACGTTAAATGATACACTATATTGTCCATATCCTGCGTCCCTCCCAAAGTGCGTCCACAGGGCGTATCTCAAGGCATCGAGCAGGTGGTTGTATTTGTCTATGGGCTGGTTCAGCGTGTTCCCGTCCTTGTCTTTCATCCAAGTATAATTTCGCAGCTCGTTTATCAGGTTCACGGAATCTTTAGTGACGTACAGCTTCCAAGCCTGCATCCACTGCAACTGAAATTTCATCTTGTCGGACTTGACCGGGGCATCCTTGTCACACGGGATGACATTGAACCCTCCGTCTATTATGTCAGCAATCGACTTCGGCTCCGCGCAATCGGCATATATCGGGACCATCCGCCCCACCCCGTCACGGCTCAAGTCCTCGACTATATGCTTGTTCTGCAAGTGCGTCTCGTAGCACCTCTCCCGGATGTAGGCCGTCTTCGTCCTCCGGTCCGCGTACACCTGCACCCGGGCGGTCGGGTCGTTGGTGAATCCGAAATCCAGCCCCTGCACCTCCACCAGTTTGTCAAATTCTGACAACTCCGGCAAACGGTCTATGGTCTCGAACTCATATATCAGCCCCTCCAACGAGCCCTCCAGCCCCTGACCGTACACCCTCCACCAATTCGCGTCGCTCCGGTTGTCCTCTATTTCCCGCCTCTGGGCATCAGACAGAAAGACGTTGTCCTCGTAGGTCGAGTGAATGCGTATGCAGTTGTCCTTGCTCTCCACTTTATCCATCACCCAAAAATGATGGGTGGGGTTGTAATCTACGACTATCATTCCCCGCGTCCTGACGGCCAGCTGCCGGAACGTCTCGTAATCTATGTGCTGGCACTCGTTCACGAACAACCTGTCGCGGCTCGCTCCGAACACCTTGCCGGCATTGTCCACCGAGAAGAACTCAAGTATCGACCCGTTGCGGAATTTATACGTCTTGTCACTCTCATTCCACCGGTTGGCATCCCATAGCCCCTCGGCCTGCATTATAGTTTTGAAATCTCTTATACATCCCCTTTTCAGGTGCGGTATGGATTCCGAACAAATGGAGTTTACGGTCGCTTTCGCGCCTCTCCTCTCCTCTCCCAACAGTACGAGGATAAATAACTGTAATACCGAGTAGGTCTTTCCGGAACGGGTGCCACCGCATAATGATAGATACCTCGGCTTAATCAGCCAGGCAGCACTCGTTTTGTCAAAGACCCTCGTCGTCTGCATCAATCCCCGTCTATTATCCTCTCAATATTCTTCTTCCCCTCATCGCTGGCGGTTATATTAAGCGTCAGCCCGTCCGATGTAATCTTGTGTTCCAACTCCCCAAGCAGCTCGGCAAGTATTTTCAAACCTTTCACGCTCGGTGCATCGTACAGGTTCTTCACCGTCTTCGCCACGAGTGCGTCCAACTTCGTCACCTTTGAGCCTTTCTCCACCGGCTCCCCGAGCACCTGACGCAGGGCGGCTGCAATCGTCTTCTGCTCCCGGAGCTTCCGCGCCCGGGCTTTCCCGCCCTTGCTCCTTATCTCCCGTTGCACCTCCGTAGCACGGCTTTCTATCGGTATTAAATTTTTGTTCATCATTTCTATCTGTTTAATGAGAATGTCCTGCACGGCTCATTTGTGAACGGCACGTCCTCCGGGTACGTGTCCCACGCGATGTTGTTCGCGCTTCCCCTTATGATTTTCGGTGCAAGATACCTGTAGTTTATCTTATGGTGCAGCCTCCCCCCGTTCTTTATCTGTCTCTCTGCTTGTACGGCAGACGGGAACTGAATAGGGACCGCCAAAGACTTGTTGAGCAGCTTGCACTCGTTGTACAAATCCGTGAGCCCTCCTTTTGCGGTTGCACTCGGAGTCTGCAACAGCGTCAAACCTCCGGCACAGGATCCCGTGAAAAGCCCCTCGTTCAGAACTCCCGTGAAAAGGCTCGTGTCGTTGTCCTGTATACTTCTTTCTCCACGGTACACATACGGCATCAGGTAAAACGTAGTGTTCATCACTTTCCTGATATACGATTTTGTATACCAGTCTTTATTGTATATGTCCCCCGTCTGCGGAAGACCGAACAAACCTATATGGTGCCGCTCCATCATATCCTTGACTGCATTGAAAGTATCAAGGATAATGTCGAGGTCCGCAACGCAGAAATACTTCCTGAACGGTCGTACCTGCATATTACTCGTGTCGTCGTCCTGCACCACATAGAAATTTATACCCTTTTCCCGCGCGTCGTCCATAAACATATTTCTCGCCTGTCCTGCGCTTCTCCGGGTCACACTCACACGGTGCACGTAGTCGTATCTTCGCCTCGCTTCCTCCATATCAAAAACGTGGAGATTGCAATGGCTTAAATACACCACTTCCTCCTCGTACTCGGCAATGTCGTCCGCCTCCGAATCAACTAAAACGTGAATCCTCCCCGGGTCATAGCCCAAACCCAAAAAATATTTCATCGTCTTCAAGTTGTGCGGCCTGTGGTACGACGGAATGAAAATGTCTATAAATCTGTTATTCATCGCCTTCTCTTTCGCTATGTTCAAATGCAAACTCGGTGGCGAGGTCAAGCACTTTCAACAGGTCGTCCTGAACGAATCCGTTTATCGACCCGTCATCCACCAGCACCAGCCTGAGCCGTTCAATCGCTTTTTTCTCATTCTCTCCCGCATTGAAGAAATAGTAATTCGCCACCGCCTCGAAATCAATCTTGATAAACCGGTACGCAAACAGTTTCAGGACCTCTTTCTGTTCGTCGGTCAAGTCCAGCTTGTCCAGCTCCTTTAACTTCGCGTTGAACTTCGTAAGGTTCACGCAGTCCATCAGTTTCAATGTAGGCTTTTCTTTCGGCTCGTAGTACATAGGCTCATACTCGAGCCCTGACAACAGCTCGGTGTTCTTCTTTACTTCTTTTTCTTCCCCCTCAGAGTTCCATACATCCAAACCCCACTCCGTCAGCGGCAGATCATCCCACTCGTTCCCCAGTGCGTCGAAGTCCCAGGAACCGAACGAGCCGTTGTCCTTGATGACAATCTCCTTGAGTTTATCGACCGGGGTCTCCGCCGGAACCACGATGCACGGCACTTCGTCCATCTTCAACTCACGCGCGGCGGCAAGCCTCATATTTCCACCGAGGACGACAAACTTCTCCCCGTACGGATAAACAATGATTCCCCGTGCCTCCAGCAGCTCCGGAGTCTCCTTGATGCTTTTCTTCAACTTGTTCAATTCCTCCCGCGTCCACTCCCTCGGGTTGGACGGCAGCCCCGGGACCTGGCCCGTGTTCAGCTCTATGTCACTGATTCTTATTTTCTCCGTCTTCATTTTTCTTCGCTTTTTTGGTCCTCGTAACCTTTACGTCCTCCCTCCTGCGCTTCTCCTCGAAATAAAACATCCCGCAGTCCTTCAGCAGGTTGAATATGCAGGTCTGACAATTGTCGTCAAGCCTCCGCCTGTCTCCGGTCGCCGCGGTGAATATGGCGTGTATCTGCACCAGCGCAGACCGCCCAGGATGTCTGGCGTACTGGCTCTCTACGGCCGTCTTGAAATAGTTCTCGTACTGCGACAGTACAAGAAATTGCGTGTCGTTAATCATCGTTACAATTTTTTATCGTTTTTTGAAATTTCTTCCAATATGGCATTACGTCCGGGTACATCTCCGGATGCTTCAACGCGTGCTCCCACTTTCTGCGGAGATACACAACAGTCGTCCTGTCTCGGTTTATAGCTTTGCTTATTTGAACATCTGCTATTCCCTCCGTTGCCATCTGATAGACCAGCATCGCACGGATATAGCTGTAAACCATCATCCTGTTGCTCCCGTCAACCTTTAGCCCGGTTACCCTCTCGAGATTGTTTTTGAGCATCCTTGTCCTTTCGCTTTCCAGCCTCTCCCGGCAATAGTCGCAAATATCCATCAAGTCGTCATCTGACAACTCGTCAAGTAGTATTTTTATCGCTTCCGTCAACATATCCTCAATAGTTTGTTTATTACGGCCGTAAGGCCCTCACGTATAAATATCATAAACTGCCCCAACGGAACTGACAGGAACGACAGGCCTGCAATATACGCCACAACAGGCAGCTCGAAATGCCCGGTCGCAACGGCATAAATCAGGCACACCCACCAAGTCATACACTGGCCGCAGTCGAACGGTTTTAGCGGCCTCAAGGACTTCACCCCAAGCAACCGCGCAAGGGCTCCGCGCCACGACTGCGTGAAACCCGAAAGGTCGACGATATATATCACCGTCAACGCAATGAAAAATAAATCAAGATATACGTTCATACTCTTCAAGTATTATTTTTTTTATCCTCACGACCTCCCGACGGACGGTCATATGGGAAAGCCCCATCAATCGCCCCAGCTTCCTGTACGACTGAATCTCCGCGTAAAGCAGTATAATCGTCTTATCCGCTATTGACAGCCTGTTGTCGATTATCCATTTAAGACGGGACACCCTTTCGTCGTCCTCCGTCATTATATCCGGATTGAACGCGTACTCCGGACGTATTGCCCGGTATATAGATACTATGTCGTTCTCAGTCTTCATTTCTCAGTACTTTCGCGTTCCCGAACACATCAAACACCATCTTGTCCGCGTCTCTCGTTATGGACACGTCCTCGTTCAGCATCCGTTGATACTTCCTGTATAGGGTGTGGAACGGGGAGTTCGAGGAACGGAACTGGTTGATGATTATCCGGGCAATGAAGAAACGTATCTGCCGGTGCTCCCACAGGTCCTGAATCTTGTCCTCGTCGTAGTCCAGCAATATTTCGTACACCATCTGCGACAGGTCTTTCAAGTCTGGTGTCAACTTCTGCCTGGCGATGTTCATAACCATCGTCTCGACCACTCTCTCCCGTGCAAGCTGCCTGACTATTTCCCATTTTCCGCCCACGTAATCAAATATCAATACACAACACCCCGTTACATACCAAACACCAACATCGCCGCGTCCCGTGCGTGGTTGGATGTCCTCCACTCCCAGCCTGTAAGCCGTTTGAACCTCTCCGCGTCCATCTTCGTGCATCCTTTCACCGGGGGGACGGCCCTGAACGGAATACCCTTCGCGGTAACGAACTCCTCCCAAATAGCGCAGTCCCTTTTCACCGAGCCTGCCCCCTGGAGCTTCGCTCTCGTGTCGCCTTGCCCGTACCATTTCCGCTGCCTCGCGTCTTCAAATATCACGAACAATCCGTCTTCCTTGTACATCTCCGACCATTCCCCCACCATCTCAAGGGCACGGTGAATCGGAACGGTCGTGCAAGTCAGGAACACGCGCTTGTCCGAACTCCACAGCGCAAGCCCCGTATTCGTCCCCGGGTCAACACCTGCATATAATTTGTATCTCTTCATCGTTTCAAAATCATTCTGGGGGATGGAGGGGATTCGAACCCCTCAGTGTGCCAAGTTTCAGACCGTACGCTATGCAGCGCGACATTCGTTCTTCCGTTACCCTTTACGGACAACATCCCCGTCGTTTAGTCCTTTAACGTAATAACAAGCCTCTCGTCTGACGGATATTTCAAGCACTTCCGGAACAATCTGCTACAAGCCTGCGGAGTGTCCGCGTATCTGTCCTTATTCATATTCCGCAAATTGCAAATTCCACCTGTGCCGTGACCACCGAGCCCCGGAACGCTGGTCTCGGGTGCCCACCAGAAAGGACATCTGCCGCAGTAGTCCGGCAAGTCTCGTTCATCCCTCCAGTCAATCTCGTAACCATTCAGTGTCATATCTCCAATATTAAACGCCTTGAACAAATCTTATAAAGAAGTCTTTCAGCATTTTCCAGCCCATCCCCGGAATCTTTACGCCCATTCTCCGGGCATACTTCGAAATCTTCTTCATCGACATCCATTCCGGCTTTATTCTCAACCTCCCGTATATTTCAATCATTTCATTTATCTGCGTTTCTTCGTCCTGATGATACAGACTGTAAACGGCATCCCTGCGGCCGTGTCCCAGGTAGAAATCGCAGTCCTGCGCCAACCTTGACAGCATCATATAGTAAAATCTTTGTGTCTTGTCCATTTCTCGATAGGTTTAGTGTTCTTCATTAAAACGGTAGATCTTCCTGCTTCGGCACTGGCTCCGGCTCTTGCACTGGAGCCGGGGAGGACACGTCCGACATAACCACGCCCGAAATCTTGTACAGGTCCACGTTGTTGTACCACTTGCCCTGATACTCCCTCGCAGTAACCTTGTAACCAATATCGACCGTTTCCCCGACGTTCACTTGCTGCACGTCCTGTATCATATCCGTTCCAACATTAAGCGCAATCTTGCGGAACAGTCCGCCGTAGTCCGGTACATCGAGCACTATCGTCATCTTTGCCCACTGTCTCCCTGTCTTTGTCGTTCCTCCTGTTATAGGGCTTTTATACATAATCTTGCCCCGTTCATTTATTAGTCCCATTTTTCGAAAATTTATTTATTACTAATTTGACCATTCTCGCGGATTCCTGCGTTCTGCGGTCGGCCCCTCTCGTGTTCTCAATTATCACTGGCAGGTGCTTAATCAGAACGCCGAAATCCTTGTTTGAAATACTTTTCATTAGCGTACTTCCTCAAACTTACCGTCCTCCAGTTTATACCAAGTGTCCTCCTTTATCCTCTTCCCGTCCACAAACTCGGTCTTTACACATACTGGTATACTTCTTTTCTTTTCCCCTGAATACTTCCATTCGGAGAGGGTAATCCAAGAGCCTTTCTTTGCCTTTACGATTGAATTTCTCCCGGCGCAACAAATCACACTATCCTTTCCAGTGCTATCTATCTTCGCAGAATTTCCGCTTGAGCCTATCTGCGCATAATCTCCGCTTGAGCCTATCTGCGCAGAATTTCCGCTTGAGCCTATCTTCGCATAATCTCCGCTTGAGCCTATCTTCGCATAATCTCCGCTTGAGCCTATCTTCGCAGAATATCCGCTTGAGCCTATCTGCGCATAATCTCCGCTTGAGCCTATCTTCGCAGAATATCCGCTTGAGCCTATCTGCGCATAATCTCCGCTTGAGCCTATCTTCGCAGAATTTCCGCTTGAGCCTATCTTCGCAGAATTTCCGCTTGAGCCTATCTGCGCATAATTTCCGATTGAGCCTATCTTATTCTCATCATTCTTCCCCATTGTTTCTTCAAGGATATGAGTTGGATTTGTGATTTGTTTAATCCACTCTATGCCTGCTTTGAATAATCCGGCAAAGCCTATTTCTGCTACCACCTTGATTTTTGAGGATGCCTGCTTTATACCGTCCTTCTTAATAATTCCAGACTGCTCGACCTTGCAAAATCTATTATTGGGAATGTCTCCATAAAAGTCGAGCACGTCAAACGGGTTCTCGCAGGCGTGGAATCCGCTCTTGCATACATTGACTTCTTTTTCCTCATACTCTTTACCAATTTCGTACTTGAAGCCCCTGCACGTCAAATCTCTTTCAAAACCTTTATAGGCAATTTGTTTATTTTCCATAATCTTATAAGTTTGTTTTGTTGTTTCTAACCATCCGCCCCGTATAGACGGACATCATCGGAGCAAGTACGGATTTTTTCAGATCCTCGGCCCTCTGTTGCTCTTTCAGCCTCATCGCCTCCCGTGAAGCCTGAATCCCGTAGCTCTTTATATAATCCATCACAACCTTGTACAGGGACGCAACAGACACCGAGTAAATCTCTTCATTGAGGACGGCCCGCTTCACGGCTCGGGAAATCTCAGTAAATGTCACGTTCATCGCGCTTACATTCTCCGCGTCCTCCGCCAGCTCGTCCAACAGGGCCCCGGATATATACCGGATGTTGTTCTCGTCCGCCTGCTGCCCCCGGTACAGGAACGCCTGCGTCACTATTTTCGACATCTCAAAGACCGCCTGATCCCTCGTGTAGCTGTGCAGCCTCGGGTATGTCCTCGCGTCCATCCTTATCTCCAACAGGGAGGCATTCGGATTCGGAGCCACAACCGGGGTGTCCAGCTCTCCGCGTGTCATCATCTCGCCGCTCATAACGCACCCCCTTTTCCTCCGTAGTTCTGCTCGTGCAGATTCGTCCCGAACATCCTGTCGACGACTTTTAGGTTATGCTCAAAGACCGATTCCTTGCCGTTCTGCTTCTTGCTTTGTTCCTGGCACCACTCCGCCCGGAATCCGGACCAGCTGTTCTCGACCGCTTTCCTTATGCACTCGTCCGCACTCATCCCGGACTTCCTGATCTCTTCCTCTATCTTCCGGAACGCTATCTCGGTGTTCGTCGCCCGCTTCGTCTTGCGAACCTGCATCCACGCACTCGCCACCTCATCAGAGACCCCGATTTTTAATAATGAAGTTTTGAAATTGAAAGGGCTTGATATATATATATTATCTTCTTTATTATTTTTATTTATATATATATCTTTATTATTGGGTGCAAAATTTACACTACCCCCGTCCAATTTTTGCACTACCCCCCGTGTAGATTTTACACTACCCCCGTCCAATTTTTGCACTACCCGTCCAATTTTTGGACTTGCCTTGTAAGTGACATATTTGACCCCGTTATAAAGCGATTCCGACTTGCTTATAAGTCCGCTATCGGTCAGCCTTTTTAATATGTTTATAGCAGTGCTTCGGGATATGCCGCAAACCTCACAAATGAAAGACAGACTACCATAAAAGCAACCTTGTCCCCTCATCGAATACCCGTAAATAAGGGCATAGACCATC
>JBJEJT010000248.1:0-2665 GCA_051878255.1 Candidatus Cryptobacteroides sp.
TTTCGTGGCTCCGAACTGCCCGTAGAGGAAGATGTCCAGGTCGAAATTCTTCCACGTGAAAGTGTTCCCGAAGCCTATGCTTATTTTGGGCAGCACATCGTCCATATAGATGTCGTCGATGGTGATGATGCCGTCATTGTTGCGGTCGTCTATGATAGGATAACCCGGTTTCTGTGCATTCTCGCCGAGACTGAGCTGGGAATCCGGCATATTCGACCTGTCGGCGTTGATGATGCCGGTGACGTGGTAGAAGTACTGGGCGTTCATCGGCTCCTTGTCCCTGATCTGATATTCCTGATAATCATAGTTCTCGGTTCTCTCCACCCAGTACATATTGTATTGGGTCAGGGTAAGGGAGGTCGTCCAGGTGAAACCGTTCCGGTTCTTGATGTTCACGGAGTTAATCATTGCATCCCAGCCGCTGCGGTAGTAATGTCCGTAATTGACGGGACGGCTTCCGACCATACTCAGCGGTTCTCCGGGTGCCGTCCCGAGCAAGTCCGTGACATCGTTGCGGAAAACGTCCAGGCTTCCGTAGAGCCTGTTGTCAAGGAAATAGAAGTCCAGACCGAAATTCAGCATCTTCGTCTTCTCCCAAGTCACGTCCGGATAGTCTGAACCGGATTTGAGGTAAGGGATATAATTGACGCTGTTGTTGTCGAACTTCACATAACTCGGTGCCAATGTGTAGAGCCCGTAGAGGGAGGTTCCGAGATTGTCGCGGCCTGTGACGCCGTAACTGCCCCTGATTTTCAACAGATTAATCCATTCAATGTTTTCCATCCATCTTTCCGATGATATTTTCCAGGCTGCGGAAACGGACGGGAACCAAGCATATTTCTTGTCGGGGAAGAACTTGTCGGTGCCGTCCCGGCGGATGGAACCGGAAATGATGTAGCGGTCGAGCACGTCCACCGCCAGCCTGCCGAACTGGGACCTTTTCTCGTTTTCCCATTTTGACGAGGTCGGAGTGAACGGTCCCTCGGCTGCCGCGATGTTGTCTGCGCCTATGTTGTCGTTGGCATTCTTGAAGTCCACCTCCAGACCTGTTCCGGACTGCTTGTACCAACCCATTCCAATCATCGCGTCGATGCCCACTATGTCTGCGAACTTCTGGCTGTAGGTAATCATCCCCTCGAGGGTGTGGTCGTCGCGGGATGCGTCTCCCACGTGTCCGCGGGACACTCCTGCCACCTCGTACCACATCATAGTGGTTGGGATGTAGAGCGTTCTCCGTGTGTTTTCCCGGTTGAATCCGTACAGTCCCCGGAATTTCACTATGTCCTTGTAGATATTGATGTCGGTCGAAAGATTCACATACCATCCGGAGGATTTGGTGTTGTCGTTGAACATCTCCATCTCGGCAGGGTTCGCAGTGGAACGGTAACGCATATAGTTGCCTTCCTCGTCATAGACCTGATAGTTCGGAGGGAACATCAGAGCCGACTGCAGCGCATCCTTGCCCACTCCTCCGGCACCTCCACCGTCGGCATTGGAATTGGTGAAATCGTTGGAGAACACGTTGAGGATGGTGGACAGTTTCATAAACGGGAAAATCTGGGCAGTGATGTTGCTCCTGAGGGTGTACCTGCGCATCCCGGAATTTATGACCGTTCCCACCTGGTCATAGTAGTTCATTCCAACGTAGTATTTCACATACTTGCTGCCTCCGTTCACGGAGAGGGAGTGGTTGTTGATGCCTCCCGGCTTGAGTATGTAGTCCAGCCAGTTGGTGTTGGTCGCCGATGCGATCTGGTCCGGATAGAACACCGGGGACCAGCCTCCGTCGTAACTGTTCGGCCCGTAGGGCTGCATATCGTGGTTCAGCAGGTAACTTTCCTTGCTGAACACGTTTGCAAAGTTCATATATTCGGTGGAGGTCAGCGGTTCCAGATATTTGTAGTTCCTCACAAAGGAGTAACTTGTCTCCAGGGTGACCCTCGGACTTCCCTCCGCACCCTTTTTGGTCGTGATTAGGATCACACCGTTGGCTGCGTTGATACCGTAGATGGCTGCCGACGCATCCTTGAGCACCTCGATTGATTCGATGTCCCCCGGGTTGAGTCCGGCGAGTCCAGCCCTGTTGATGGAACTCGGGGTCTCAATCGACCCGTTGCCGACTTCGAGGGACCCTCCCGGCATCATTATCCCGTCCACGATGTAGATAGGCGTGCCTCCGCCTCGTATGGATATGTCCACATTGCCTCCCGGCTGCGGACTGCTGATATTGGCCCTCAGTCCGGCTGCCTTGCCCATAAGCAGTTGGGACATATTGCTGTTGGCGCTTTTGGCAATGTTTTCGGTCTTGATGGTGGCGATCGCGGTTGTAAGGTTTTTCCTCGATGTGGTTCCGTAACCCACTGCCACCGCCTCTTCAAGCAGGACTGAGTCGTCTTTGAGGCTGATTTCCACGGTCGTGGTCCTCAATGCCTTATAGTCCTGTGAGAGGAATCCGAGACAGGAGAACTCAAGGGTCTCGCCTTTTGAAACCACGATGCTGAACCTGCCGTCAATATCTGTCACCACACCATTGGTGGTGCCTTTGACAAGTGCGGATGCTCCGATGAGGACTTCCCCCTTGGAGTCCGTCACACGTCCGCTGATGGTGACTTTTGGGACACTTGCAAACTTCCGTGGCATAATGTGACATAAACATATACTTGAA
>JBJEJT010000249.1:0-2663 GCA_051878255.1 Candidatus Cryptobacteroides sp.
TTGCCGCCACTTCGCTGTTATTGGATGTCACACGTGGTTCGTCGGATGCTTACCTATGATACGCAGCAAGCATTCGGAGAGGTACGACTGACATCTCACTGATGCCAGTCGTAGTTTTACTTTGTCAATACGTACATCTTCGGATGCCAACACTCCCAGTCCACTGTTTACACATCACACACGGCTTAAGTATTTGCACGTCATACCCGACAAAGTCGGACATTTCACGTCACGCCCGACCTGATCGGGCGTCTATTGCCGGTCAAGCCGGCAATGACGTGGCACACTTACCAGGCAATGAAGTCTGACCAGGACTGGATGGCAGATTCGGCGGCAGATTCAATGGCATCGGGGAGGTTCACGAAGAAATCGAATCCGGTCCACTGCTCGATTTGGTCCACCGAGACTGTGTAGTTCAGATACGAGTCTCCGGAATACGCCTTGTGCTCCATCCAGAAGCCTATCGCACGGGCATCGCTGACGGTGCTGCCGCTGTACTTCACCCTCAAGACCAGTTTGTAGAAATAGTTCGGAATCGGGCACTTCTGGCTGCTGTTGTCAGTCGGAGACACATAGTTGGTCGTGAGAGTCTCTCCCTCCTTGTTGAACGCCACGCCTGTCACCACATAGATTTCCTCGCTGCCGGCAAGACTCTGGACCGCGCTTTCAAGGGAGCTCCAGATGCCCCCATTGAAACTGTTCTGGATTTGAGGGACCTGGTTGGTCACATAGAAGGTCTGCTTCTGCATCGTCTCGTTTCCGTTCCTCGAACCATTCGGGCACATATGGCCGCGGGAGTAGGTATCGTCGCTGTAGCTGTGCGAGGTCAAGTCTGCCTGATATGACTGGTCTATCGACGGGCTATAATACCAACTTGACGGTCTGGAAAGAGACCCCATATGAGTGCTGTTCAACGGATATGCCGTCCACAGAGAGGTCATCATCGAGGTGTCATAGAGGTGCGTGTAGTTGCGTTCCCCAAAATAATATGTGTTCACGACATATTGGCTGCCGTCGAGACCTGATGGCAATTCGAGCCAATCCTTGTCCACCGCCGGCTCCAGTCCTCCGCCCGGCATACTGAACCAGGAATAGGACGGTGCCCAGAAATCCCGGCTCTGAGACTCATAGGTCCCAGTCCCTGCCACAGTGGCATAGGACTGGAACACATAGGTCTGACCCGGCGTGAGACCGCTGATGGTGGCTGTGAAAGTGCCGTCGTACCCCTCGGAGCTGCTGGTGCAGGAAGCAATGGTGGCAGCAATATGGCTGTCCATCGAGTTGGATGATGTCCCATACCAGAATCCCGCCTCAATAGGAAGACTTGTCGCCCCGCTGAAGGAGCCCGACAGAGTAACCTCTGTCGAACTCGCTATTGTCGGGCTGCCGTTGCTTACCGTTGCACTCGGCTCTTTACTTTCCGTGGGCTCATCACCCCCGGCGCCGCCGCCGGATTCCAGTCATTCAGCGAGTTTATACAGTTGAATAGCCTTCTGATTTGTATATGAACTTGATTTGTAATAGCGGAATCTAGTTTGACCTGAAGTAGCATTATACCTCAAATATGCTCCACCGGAAACTGCTCCAAAATTACCATCAATAATACTTAATGTATTATCATAAGAAGACGTCGTACTAGACACCAAACCATTATCATCTTTTGTTTGACCAATATAATATCCACTCTTTGACTTGATGGTATATGAAGTTCCTGAAGCAGCTATTATAAATGTGCTCTTCATCAATTCAGAACTTGCTTCAATCTTGCTACCGGAAATTGTCACAGAGACAGTATTAGACGCAGCATCCAATTTGGTAAGTGAACCATTAAAAGCTATGTTTCCGTCCTCATATACTATCAGATATTCACCTGACCAATCTGTAGGAGCAGAAGTTACTTTTACGAAATACTTCGTGGTACCTCCTTCTCCACTTCCCGAACCAGCAGTAACGGTGATGCTCCCTGTGGTTGTAAGACCTTGATAGGTAACCGTAACATCCTTTATACCCTCAGAAGACATATCTGGAGTTGAGAAAGAAGCCTCCGATGTTACATCCGATGTACTTCCATCGGAATATGTAGCAGTAACAGTTCCATCTTCCTTGAAAGAATCTCCTACAGTATAAGATGTTGTATAACCAGTCCAGGAGATTGAAGAAAGAGTCTTTTCAGTAGATTCTTTAGCAACAACTACAGTCACAGCCGACAAAGTTATAAAACTTGAAGCATCACTAGGACGAATAAATGTTACAGAATTTGCTTGACCTGTCCAAGAGAGAGCTTCCGTTGTCGAAGTGCAAGTGACGACATCTGTAGTCACATCGCTATTATACCCACTTCCTGTCCAAGTAATTGATGTTATCTGATATCCATCAGGGGCATCAAACTTCAAAGTATTGCTCTTATAAAATCTAATAGCTGTTTGATTCGCATACAAACTGGAGCCATTTCGAGTATAAGTCAGTGTTACGTTTGACTTTGTTTGAGAAACTTCATCTTTATCAGTACCGCTAAATGATGCACTTTCTCCCCAAGAAGAATAACCAAGGGATTGAAATTCTACCGATAACGACTGTTCTGGAGAATTGGACACAAACGTAGCAGAAACGTAAGCATCCGACGAACCACGTGTGACATCCAATAACAGCGAAGTGGCGGCAAC
>JBJEJT010000250.1:0-2655 GCA_051878255.1 Candidatus Cryptobacteroides sp.
CTCCTTCACACAATACTGCAACTCACTTCATTTGTCATTTATTTTTATATTCTATGGCTAAAGTACTGAAATACAGAGTATCCCTGCCCGGATTAAAGGGCTTCGAGCGAATCTATGAACTTAAGGACAGCAATTCGCTGTACTCTTTCCATAAGAGGATGCACTCCGATATGGACTTCCCTATGGACCAGATTGTACTATTCAAATCAGTGAAACCGGACGGCGAAGCAATCGCCAGATACAGCATACAGGACCTCGGCAAGGGCACTATCGACAATGTGACCGTGGGAGCGTGCCATTCCAGGGAAGAAGACAGTTTCGTCTATTTCTACGACACCACCAACAAAAAAAGCGTGCTTGTGGATTTCGTGGAGGAACTCCCTGAAAGGCCAGGCATAGTCTATCCGGTGCTGATCAGCACCAAAGGACCAAACCCGATTGAATTCGAGAACGGCTATGTCGCCTACGAAGACCTCCCGGAAGACAAGAAAAGGAACATCATACGGAAAGAAGAGGGAAACTGGGACGATGACGACGATTTTGACGATGATGACGACATCGACGAGGATGATGACGACAGGGAGGAGGAGATTTACGACGAGAACGAAGGCAACGATGACTGAACTTGAAACGAGTTCTCATCATATTGGGTCCCACGGCATCTGGCAAGACCGACCTTGCCATCGAGAAGGCTGAGGAATACGGAAGTCCCGTCATATCCTGCGACTCCCGGCAGATTTTCAGGGAGATGACCATAGGGACGGCTGTCCCGGATGCTTCGCAACTTCAGGCTGTGAAGCATTATTTTATCCAGACCCATTCGGTTACGGAGAATTATACGGCTGGGAAATACGAGCTGGAAGCCAATGCGCTGGTGCAGGAACTGTTTGCCGAGGGGGACAGGACGCTGGTTATGTGCGGAGGTTCCGGATTCTATATCGACGCTTTCTGCAACGGGCTGGACGATTTTCCGCCTGCGAACCAGGAACTGAGGGCTGAACTCACTGCCCGGTGGAAAGCAGAAGGGGTTGCAGTGCTTGCGGACGAACTCAGGCGGCTGGACCCGGAGACCTGTGCGGAAATCGACCTCTCAAACGGACAGAGGGTGGTGCGGGCTCTCGAGGTCTGCCTTATGACCGGGAGGAAGTTCTCATCATTCAAGACTGCGACCAGACGGCAGCGGGATTTCGTCATCGAGAAAATCGGGATTGAGAGGTCGAGGGAAGAACTGTACAGGAGGATTGACAGCAGGGTGCTGGGGATGGTCGAGGCTGGACTTGTGGAGGAAGTCCGCAGTCTCATTCCTTACAGGGACCTGCCTGCACTCCAGACTGTGGGCTACAAAGAAATTTTTGCCTGGTTTGACTATCTGGAGGGGAAAGTGAGCACCGACGGATGGGGACCCACTTCCCCCGGGGACGGACCGGTCACCACCTTGGAGCGGGCTGTCGAACTCATCCAACGGAACACCCGCCGCTATGCCCGCAAGCAACTTACCTGGTGGCGCCGCGACAACACAATCAAATGGATTAAATAAAAAACTCTTTCTATCCGATTATGATAGAAAGAGTTTTTTCAAGGCTTGCGACGACTTCCAACACCGCAGAAATCACCTCCAAACAAAATCCCTCCTTCAATTATAATCAGATAGAAAGAGGGATTTCAAGGCTTGCGACGACGTCAAACACCGCAGCAACCTTCCGGTTGTGAGGATTTTGACGAGGAGCGTAACGCAGAAATCACCTTTCTAGCTGATTATAATTCCCAGGCAAGTGCAGAAGCACCAAGAATAGCCGCATCAGACTCCTTAAGTGAAGAATAAACAAGTTTGACCTTGTCCTTCCAGATGTCCAGCACATTGCCGTTCATAGCCGCAAGTATAGGCTCGGTCAGGAACTCCTTGCTGCGAGCAAGACCTCCGAAGAGCACGATCGCCTCAGGTGCGCTGAAAGTGATGAAATCGGCAAGGGCCTCGCCCAGCAGTCTTCCCGTATAGTTGAATATGCGTATTGCCATCTCGTCTCCCTCCTTGGCAGCATCATACACATCCTTGGATGTGATGTTGTCAAGATTGCGCAGGATTGAAGGTTCCTCGGACATCTGGAGCCATTCGCGTGCAGTACGAGCCACAGCCATTGCAGAACAGTATGCCTCGAGACAGCCGGTACGACCGCAACCGCAGAGACGCCCGTTGTTGCGTACAATCCTCACGTGTCCGAGTTCTCCTGCAAACCCATCGTGGCCATAGACAACTTCGCCATTGATGACGATGCCGCTGCCGACACCGGTGCCGAGGGTAATCATAATGAAATTCTTCATACCCCTTGCCGCACCATAAGTCATCTCACCCACAGCCGCAGCATTGGCATCATTGGTCAAAGCCACCGGAATGCCTTTCATCCTTGCGGAAAGCATCTCAGCCACCGGCACGGCACGAGTCTTAGCCCACTCCAGATTCGGAGCCATCTCCACCATTCCGGTGTAGTAGTTCCCATTCGGGGCGCCGATACCTATGCCTCGTATCTGACCCTCCACGTCCGCATCTGCGATAATCTTGTTGAGGGCTACTGCGACTTCATCCAGGAAAGACTCGGCATCGGAGTGGTTGTTGGAACGGATGACCACCTGCGACAGAACCTGTCCACGGGCATCCAC
>JBJEJT010000251.1:0-2651 GCA_051878255.1 Candidatus Cryptobacteroides sp.
GCACCACCTTGGCATCCAAGTGCCAAAGACCGGCAAGGAAAAGAGACACCGCCAGAAGCAATCCTCTGACTTTGAATCTCAAAGAAGCATTGATCATTATCATATCTCCTATTTGAACTGCAACCCGTCCTTGACATCAGACCTCTCGAAACAGTTCCGGAACGTGCAGTTCTCGAGATATTCCTCCATAGCCTTGGTAGCCTTGTCCACATCCACTTTCTTCAGCGCAATCTGAATCTGCACCTGGGTCTCCCTCTGGGTATTGACAAATTCGGAAATCATAGACCAGTCCTCGGGCACGGTAAAACCAAGAAGGGACTCCCAGTTGTCCATCTTCTTGTAAGGCCAATAAGTATAGCCCATACCCCTGGACTTGATGTTTGAAACCACTTGGAAGTTCTGTTCAGTCCCACCATTCCAGTGTCCGAACTCACCTACGAACATAGGCAGGTTGGTCTGGACGGACACCTCATAGAAGCCGTTCACATCCGTGCTGTAATACCGGTGGCCGGTCAGCATAATCTTGGTGTCGAAAGCATAATTGGTAAGCATAGAGAAATCATCACAGAAATTCCCTCCGCCGAGGATGATGATGTGGTTCTTGTCCACTTCCCTGATGGCTGACGTCACTTTCTCATAAGTCGGCTGAAGTTGAGGATACAACTCCGAGTATTTCTTGTCAATCGGCTCGTTCAGAAGTTCATATCCGAGAATGATAGGTTCATCTGCATAGCGCTCGGCAATCATTCTCCAGATTCTGCAATACTCGTCCATATTCTCCTGGCTCTCGAAAAGACGGGGATAGCCGTCGCTGTCGTCGATGTGAGGCGCTCCACTCTGTCCGCCGGGAGCCACGTGCATATCCAGAATCAGGTACAGCCCCACCTCCTTGCACATCCTCACCACATAGTCGATGAAAGCGAAGCCTGCATCCGGATTGTTGTCACACAAATAGAATGAATCATCGAAGAGTTTGTAAGTCAATGGCATACGCACCGTGTTGGCTGCTATGGAATTGAGATAGACAAAATCGTCGTCACTGATGTAGTTCTCCAGGAAGCGCTTCCACCACCCGTCCATATACTCGTCCCCGAAGATTTGTCTGAAAGCCTTGTCCACCTCGGTCACGGACATATTGGCAAATCCGAAACAGTATGCCTCAGGCGTCAGCCAGTGGTTCAGGTTCACACCCTTTATGGTGAACTCACTTCCGTCAGCCTGGCACAATCCCCTCTCAACGATCTTCATAAACTTGCCCGTCGGGTCATTCACCCTGTCTTTTGCCTCATTCTTGTTGCAGCCGGCCATCAATGCCAGGCACAAAAGCGCATAATAAATGTATTTCTTCATAACTCTGTAATTTGTTAATTTTTACCATAGACCCTGATTTCTGCAATGCAGCCTTTCATAACCCCGTTGTTGCTTTCAACAGCATTGGAACCGGCAATCATCACCTTGAGATAACGCCCCATCGAAAGCCTTGTCGGAATCCTCTGCTCATCGTTCTTCGTCTCCACCGGATAGGCATCCACGATTTTACTCCAATTCGTGTGGTCGTGGACATCCTGGCCCATAACCGCATCATTGTCGCTGACAAAGAAACTCAGGGCATTCAAACTGTTGCCTGACCATAAATCCTGACGGCATACATACCCGAAATCTGAAATTATCCGGCTTGTCCCCATATCGAACACAAAACAGTGGTTCGCCTCACCCTTGCAAGGACTTGAAGCCTCCCAGGAGTAGTGCCAATAGGAATATATATCATTGTCAATCATATAGTAAGCCGTACAGTTGCCGCTGTTTTCCCAAGGCTCGTGGCAGCACTCCTTCCAATCCCAGAGAGAAGTGTCAAACAAGACGGGGTGAGCGATGGTCGGGTCTATCATAAGCGCATAGACATCATCCATATCCGACACCTTGAACTGTGTCGCATCTTTCAGTTTCAATGGCAGGATGACGGCTTTGAGTATGGTGGAAACGCCTTTGATGCTGACTTTCACATACGCTTTCTGCTCGGTGGAAACCAGGCTGACCCCGGATGAGAAGGTGTAATCCGCCGGCAGGGCATAATTTGTCATATTCACGGCATTGTAGGTATCCAGCCATTCCTCGTCCAATTCCACCTTTGCACTGATGTCCCAGCGGTTGGAAAGGGATTTCACCTCGACCGGGATAGTGATTTGAAGTTCGTCGTTCTGATATGTCTCATCTATAGGAGTGGACAGCCTGTTCAGACCAGCCCGTTCAAAGCCCAGGGTGGGCACGATGACTTCGCTGATTTCACAGACATACCTCGCGCATTTGTCATTCACGGATGCCGTTTTGCTCTCGAGGCTGAAACCCACTATGTAACGGACATCGACATTGGCAGACGTGAGCGCGGCAAGTTTCTCGGATATGAGGGTGTATCGAATCACTTTGTAGGTGTCCTCACTCGAGAAATGCAGGTTCAGTTCACTGTCCACGGTGTAGGCATCTTCCGGAAGTATGAGGTAACGGAGATTCGTTTCCGAGGAATTGTACTGCTCATCCACATAAGCCTGTGTCAGGGGACTGACTGAGGCATCGACCTCTTTCTCGGTTTCGCTCCCACCCTTGCAGACCGTGAAATCGAAAGAAGTGTTCTCTGACGTGGCATCGATAGTCAC
>JBJEJT010000252.1:0-2649 GCA_051878255.1 Candidatus Cryptobacteroides sp.
TGAGTGTCAAGGCTGCCAAAACGTCGGTGGAAATCGGAGAAGAATCCTATGTCACCGCAAGCATAACGCCTGCGACTGCCTCCAACACCACTCTCTCCTGGGAAGTCACTCCGGACGGTGTGATTGAGTTTGATGCCCAGACGATGAAGTTCAAAGGAACGGCGGCAGGGCAGGTTACCATCAAGGCAACTGCCGTGAAAGACAAAATCAGCGGCTCCTGCACGGTCACGGTCACCGAACCAGAACTGTCTGTCTCAAGTTCCGACAATCCTGCCGACTGTTTCCTCTGCCCTGACAACACTTTCTCGCATCTGAACAGAACTGTCCAACTAATCGCAAAGATGGGAGGGAAAGCAGCCGAAGGCATCACCTGGACATCCTCAAGCGATGAGATTGCGACCGTGAGCCAGGACGGCTTGGTGACGGCAAAGGGGCACGGGGTCTGCAAGATATATGCGGAAAGTGTGACACAGAAGGCAGGCATCACCGTTTGGTCTGCGTCAAAGAACGGATATAATCTCATACTGACCTGCTCTTCTCCATCGAGTGCGACTCCGGACTGTTATGAGATCCAGGAGGGCGAATACATCGTTCCGAATACCACGGTTTATTCATCATTCTTTGACCCCAAGATGTTTATGTCGGTCGATGGAAAGGTACAGAACTACAGTCAGCTTATGTATTCGTACTATTGGAACGGGAATGATATGGACATTGTCACGGCAAGCAGTTCCGGGTCAGGTGTGACAATCACTGATGACGGCAATGACCAGATTTCATTCAAGACTGCCTCCAGCGGACCGGCAAGCGGAAGCGTTACCTTCACATACAAACCGACCGGATACAGCAAGAGCGTCAATTTCAACGTAGGCTACAAGAGCGTATCTGTCTTCAAGGAGAGCCTTGCCCAGACCCTCTATAAGACTGTAAAATCGGGCGGAAGCATAACATTGAACAAAAGCACCCAATCGAACTGGTACATATATCTGAATGCCACTGAAACTTATCAGACTAATGTCACGGGAGGATTGCTGAAATCCACAAACTACGACGGGAGCACCAAGTTGATGACCTGCAGCAGCAATTCATCCCTGTATGTGGACAGCAGCGGAAGTCTCAAAATCTCCACCATCACCAACGGCACCTACACCCTCACTGCCACCAGGGACAACACTTGCACGATACAAGTCACCATTGCCAACTGATTTTTACCGTTTACTAAAAAGTGAAGAATATGAAGAAATACATCACAATGGCACTGCTCCTGTTCAGTGCGGTTTGTATTCTTTCCTGCAAGAAAGATTCCCCATCCGACAGCAGCGCCGAGGAACCCTCCTTCAAAGAGAAATACTGGTTCCACGTAAATGACGACGATTACTTTGCATACTACTTGACAGGGAAAACCCTCCAGGGTCTCAAATACGTTTCAAATGAAATGCAGGCTGATATCTACAGCGCAAGCTTTGGGGTTCCGCTGGACAAGGGAGATGCGGTAATCGTCCTGAAGATCGAATGTAAGGTCACGCCTGTGGACGAAACCTCAGGATTGATTTTGGTCAAGGAGGAAGACGAATGGACTACTGCGGAGTATTCAGAACTGACAGACGACTCGGTGAAACTGAAATTTCCCGGCAATGATGAGACATTGCTGTTCCGGAGTGCAGAGGCATTGGGACTTGAAATCAAGAATATAGTGGATATTATGGAAGGACGGGAAGTTACGGGCATCAGCCTTAACCAGACGGAACTGGTGGTGCTGTGTGGTGCCAGTGCCACATTGAAAGCTACCGTCGAGCCTGAAAGCGCTTATGAGAAAGGGGTCATCTGGAGCAGCGACAACGAAGCTGTGGCAACTGTAAAGGACGGCATCGTCACAACACATTCTGCCGGAACAGCCACCATTACAGCCACCACCATAGATGGAGGACTGACTGCAAGTTGCATATTTGAAGTCGCTCCTGTCATCGAAAAGGTGCAGGTGCGGGCAAAGGGCAGGAATTATGTTTCACACTTCTGCCAGATGCTGAGTGCCACTGCAAACGACTTTGAATTTGTCATCACCCCATCGGATGCGACATTCGAATACGGCGAAATTACTATGGAAGTTGCGGACAAATGGACTGTCACCAACAAGACTGCCACCGGATTCACGGTAACCCAGAACGATGAGGAAGGCTATGCGAATGAAGTCAATCTGCGGTATTTCGGCAAGAATGTCGGCTACCTCGACTTCAAGTCTCTGATTGGACAGGATTCAGCCAAAGACTTTTTCAAATCCGGTATTTTCCAGATATACTATGACCAGATCTGGTACATTGACAACGGAGTTGCATATTGCATCTATCTGATGCAAGATGAATCCAAGACGTATGTCGTGGATATGATTCTTGAGGGTTACCTGGACTATAAAAAAAGTGAGAACCAAAAAGAATACTATGACATCGCCAATATGTACGACAGAAAAACCCGGGATGAGAATGATGACTTCAGGAATTTGGAGTTCATAATCGACTATACGGATAGCCAGGAAAAACCGGATTTGTGGATTTGGGGAAATAAATATGGAATCTTCCCTGCTGATATGGCATTCTCCGATACTGAAATTCAAAGCTACCTGAACAATTATTGCGACTGAAATTCTTGAGAAAT
>JBJEJT010000253.1:0-2631 GCA_051878255.1 Candidatus Cryptobacteroides sp.
AGTGACTACCTTTATGATCGATGCCGGAGTGGATACGGGAAAAATTATGTACCGCGAACAGTGCCCCATCCTTCCGACCGATACCGCCGGGACCTTGCACGACAAGCTTATGGTGCTGGGAGCCGACCTGGTGGAACAGACTGTGGAAGCCCTCATCGAGGGGTCTGTGGAATTCAGGGTGCAGCGCAGTTTCATCCAAGGTGCGGAGGTACTCAAGGGGGCGCCTAAAATCACGAAGGAGATGTGCCGCATTGACTGGAACAGACCGTCAGTGCAGGTGTGCAACTTCATTCGCGGTCTGAGCCCTTACCCTGCCGCCTGGACCGAGATCGCCACGGAGGGGGAAACTCCGCTTGTACTGAAAGTATTCTTTGCCGAGAAACTTCCGTCCGAAGTCTATGAAAACCTGAGGGCTGGACGCACGGTGACGCCAGGGCGGATTCTGAGCGACGGAAAGGGCATCTTCGCAGTGGCAACGGCGGACGGGGCAGTGGCTCTGACAGACCTCCAGCTCGCGGGCAAGAAACGGATGGATGCCAGGACCTTCCTGCTCGGATTCCGTGAACCGGAAAATTATTCCATAGTTTGAAATGGACAGGATTGCAATCATAGCGAATGGGGATTTCCCAGTATCTGAGTTTCCACGCTATCTCATAAGCTCTGCCGATGCGGTGGTCTGCTGCGACGGCGCGATAGACAATTACCTCGAGTTTTCAGGAGGCAGACTTCCCGATGCCATTGTCGGGGATATGGATTCCATCCGGGATATGTCCCATTTTGAGGGGATTGCCGTGAAAATCGAGGAACAGGACGACGCCGACATCGCCAAGGCAGTGAAATATGCCTGCAAAAGATGGAGTGGTGCCACAAGGGTCCAGATTTTCGGCGCCACGGGCAAATGCGAAGACCACACCATCGGGAACTATGGACAACTGATGCAGTTGAGCAAGGACCTGCCGGGACGCAATTTTGAAATAATTTCGGACTACACCACGGCTCTGGTGCTGACCTGGAACGATGTCATAGACTGCGGGGAGGGCAGGACCGTGTCCATTTTCACGCCGGACAACAGTCTCAGGCTGAAGTCCACCGGGTTGCAGTGGCCCCTCGACGGAGTGGTTTTCGACAACTGGTGGCAGGGGGTGCGGAACCGTTCCTGTGCGGACAGGATTTCCATTGAATTCAGCCATCCCTCGGCGGTGCTCGTCATCTTGAACTGACAAAACATATATCTATATGGAACCGAATATCTATTTTCCCGCAGTTGCGGATATAGAAAAAGCCTCCACAAAGTTGGAGGAGATCCTCGAACCTACGCCATATCAGCACAATGCGCATTTTTCTGAAAAATACGGGTGCGAAGTCTATCTCAAGAGGGAGGACTTGCAGATGGTGCGTTCCTACAAAATCAGGGGGGCTTACAACAAGATCCGTTCGATTGCCCCGGACGTGCTGAAATACGGGATTGTCTGTGCTTCGGCAGGAAACCACGCCCAGGGAGTGGCATTCTCCTGCAACAAACTCAAGATTATGGGGTCCATCTATATGCCGGTAACGACCCCGCGCCAGAAAATCGAGGCTGTAAGTATGTTCGGAAAGGAATATGTGGACATAGTGCTGACCGGAGACACTTTCGACGAAGCCAATGAGGCGGCGCAGAAATATGCCTCACGCAGCGGGAAGACTTTCATTCCGCCTTTCGATGACGAGAAAATCATTGAAGGTCAGGGTACCATAGGCTACGAAATCAGCCGGCAGGCAAACGAGAGACCGGATTTCGTGTTCATTCCAATCGGGGGAGGCGGACTGGCTTCCGGAGTCGGTTCCTATATCCGGCAGATTTGGAAAGATTGCAAGATCATCGGTGTGGAGCCCGCAGGTGCGGCAAGTATGAAAGCTTCGCTGGAGGCAGGGCACGTGGTGGATTTGGAGCACATCAACAAGTTCGTGGACGGTGCCGCAGTCAAGAAACCGGGCAGGCTGACCTATGCGATCTGCAGGGAAATCCTGGATGACATAATCACGGTGCCGGAGGGAGCCGTGTGCTCGACCATCATCGAGATGTACAACAAGAACGCAACCGTGGTTGAACCTGCAGGGGCGCTTTCCGTGGCTGCCCTGCGTTTCTGCCAGGATATGATTAAGGGGAAGAATGTGGCTTGCATCATCTCAGGAAGCAACAACGACATCACCCGAATGGAGGAAATCCGCGAACAAAGTCTTGTTTACGAGGGTCTGAAGCACTATTTCCTGGTGAATTTCCCTCAGAAGGCAGGGGCGTTGCTCACTTTCATCCGAGACATCATCGGTCCGTCCGACAACCTGGTTTACATACAGTACATCAAGAAGACCAACAAGGAGGAAGGTCCGGCACTGATAGGGATAGAAGTGGCAGCCAAGGAAGACTACGAAGCGCTTATCCGCCGGATGGAAGCCCACGGCATCTCCTACGAGTATATCAACCAGAACAACAAGCTGTTCGAGATGCTCATCTGACCCGTACCGGGGCAAGGACCTTTACACCGCGTCGTAAACGTTCTTCTTGATGACAGGGATGTGCGCAATCCAGCTGACGCAGTGCATAGGCAAAATGCTGCAGAAGCCGACGGCAATCTTTGCGAGCAAGGTAGG
>JBJEJT010000254.1:0-10855 GCA_051878255.1 Candidatus Cryptobacteroides sp.
GTATTTGTAGCGGTCGTATTCGTCATAGACCGTAAATTCCTCTCCTGCCTCTATCTTGCGGCTGAGTTCATCCCCGCGCAGGCAAGTCACGTCCACCTTGTACACGTCAGACTTTTCCGCATCGTGGCGTAATATCCTGTATGTGATTTGAAAGCCCGGATTTATGAGTTTGACCTTGTCCTCCGAGCGCTTCAGCACAGCCTGCCCGTCGATTTCCACGAGTTTATAGACATTTCCGAAACAGGGATTTGCCTTGCTGGTGGCAATCGCATCGCCCACTCCGTAACAGTCGATGGCTGCTCCCTGACGCTCCAAGTCGCTGATGAGGTATTCGTCAAGCGAGTTGGTGGCGAAAATCTTGCATTTCCTGAGCCCCTGCCCGTCGAGGATTTTGCGGCACTCCACTGAAAGGTAGGCAAGGTCGCCGCTGTCCAGGCGCACTCCGTAGCCCTGAGGGTAACTGTCATCTATCCCGTTGGCTCTGAATGCCTTGATGGCGTTCTTGATGCCGCAGTGGAGGGTGTCGTAAGTGTCGATGAGAAGTATGAGTCCCTCGCCCCTGTGGGTCTTGATATAGGTGTCGAATGCCTCGAATTCCCCGTGTACCGAACATCCGAAAGTGGTTACGTAACTGTGTGCCATAGTACCTGTGGAGCCGCAACCGAAATAACTGCCCGTGAGCACGTTGGACGTGCCTGCGCAGCCTGCTATGATGGCTGCCTTGGCTCCGTAGGTGGCTGCCCAGGGTCCGTGTGCCCTGCGGGAACCGAATTCGCTCACTGCCCTGTTGGTGCTGCGGCAGACTCTGGATGCCTTGGTCGCGACTGCCATCTGGTGGTTCATAATGCAGAGCATAGGGGTTTCCAGCACCTGCGCCTCGATAAGCGGAGCCTCCACTATCACGATTGGCTGGTTTGGAAAGGCAATCTCGCCCTCTTTCATCGCATATACGTTTCCTGTGAAGCGCATATTGGCGAGGTATTTCCTGAACTCTGCATATTCGTCTCCCGGCAGGAACTTCTCGAAGAATGACTCCGGTTTGCCTCCCATCGAAAGCACCATCTCTATGACTTCTTCCGTACCGCTTACCACAGCCCAGTTGTTGTTCTCAGGAGCGACCCTGTAGAACAGGTTGAAAACGGACATAAGATCCTTGCGGCCGCTTTCATAGAAGGACTTTCCCATCGTGTACTGGTACTTGTCCGAACAATATGCAATGTCTGAAAAATTCATTTCCTGTAAAATTATTCTTTGCTCCAGTCCGTTGCCGGAATTATGTCGCAGTTGCTCCTCTGCCCCTCCTTGACGGGTATGCGCAGGAATACGAATGCAATCGCGATCACCACGGCTATGCAAACCGTCAGGCTGACCCCATAGGCTGCCGGGCTCATAATGTCAGAGAAGCTGTCCACTTCCTTGAGGGAATCTATCCTGCTGAGGATTGTGGAGAAAGTGTTGTTCACGAAGTGCATCAGCATAGTGAGCTTGAGGGAACCTGTCCTGTAATAGACTATGCCGAACAGTACTCCGAGTATGAAAGCCGGAACTGCCTGCCAGGGATTGAGGTGTATGACGGCGAAGAACAGTGCCGAAACCAGGATCGCGGCGGCAGGATTGATTTTCTGCAGCAACCCCCTGAGCACAAGTCCTCTGCAGAGCCATTCCTCGAAAAGCGGTGCGAATATGGAGACACTCAGCAGAGTTGCCCAGAGAGGTCCCTGGAGCATAGTGCTCAACATATCCTCGAGCCACTGAGGCATCTGCGGCATAAGCGCATTCAGGGCATCGGCTGCGAATGCTGCCGCAAGGGTTGCCACCGTCACGAGCAAAGCGGCTCCCCACCAGTGCAGTTTTCCGAAATTGTTGCTGTCGAGAGCCACTCCCGGTTCGGTGAGGGCATTCCTCCTGCTGGCGGAGGAAGCGAAGACCAGCAGCGGGATGAACATAACCGGGTAGGAAATCAGGAAGCCGTAACTGGTCGCGAAATCCGCCCCTGCCATCCAGGACAGTCCCACTGTGACAAGGTTGCCGAGAATACCGCCCAGCATAAACATTATGATGAGCCAGAAAATACCGCTTCCTCCCGGAACATAGTATTTGAAAGTGCCGAAGAGGTCATAACTCCTCCGTCCTTCGATTTGTTTTCTTTTGAAAAATGTCATAGCGGAATGGTGCCGGATGTTTATCTGTAAAGAGGGGTTGGATAGACACCCTTGTCTGCAAATTCCTGGAACTTGTCCACAACGCCCTGACGGTCAGCCTGGTATGTCACGCCGAACCAGCGGGAAGGAGTAGAGATGAGTTCGCAGCTTGCCTTGCCTGCCTTGATGAGACAGTCCACTGCGTAAGGTATGTAGAACTCGGATTTGAGTTCGGTGCTGTGCTCTGCGAGGAAGTTCCTGAAAACCTCCTTGCTGTTTTCAAAGTAGTCAGGCGTGAATCCCCACATATTCATTGAGCAGAGTGCCTTGTCTTCGAGGACGACTTCCTCCCCGGCTGCGTTCGAACCGTGGATCCTGCCGTCTTCCTTGCGGATGATGTCGTGGTGTTCCTCCACGTGGGTAAGCAGATTGTTCCCGTCTGCGGAACCTATGCCCCTGGAAACCGTGCCCGATTCCGAGAGGGTGTTGTCAAGTTCAAAACCGACAAGGGTGTATTTTCCTGTGGAGCCTGCGTTCTTCCGGAACCAGTCAGCCAACACCTGGAAAGATTCCTTTCCGTAATAATCATCTCCATTGATGACGGCGAAAGGCTCTTTCACAACGTTTTCTGCCATCATCACGGCGTGGTTCGTGCCCCAAGGCTTCACTCTCTCCGGATTCACTTCGAAGCCGGACGGAATCTTGGTAAGTTCCTGGGTGACGAACTGGAACTCGAGAGGGGTGCCGTCCGTGCATCTCACATTGCCGTATCTCTGCGCCACGTGTTTCTTGAAGTCTTCGAGGAAATACTCTCTGACGATATAGACAACCTTACCGAATCCTGCCTGAACAGCATCATAGATTGAGTAGTCGATAATGGTTTCTCCATTGGGACCGAGTCCGTCCATCTGTTTGAGTCCACCGTAACGGCTGCCCATTCCTGCCGCGAGGACTACGAGTGTTGGTTTGATCGTGTTTGACATAACAGTGTGTATTAACGTTGCTTCAATTTCCCCGGGTCCTGCGGATGCGCAAGCTGGACCGGTTTTGGTTTGAAATCTTGCAAAAATAATTAATTTTGCGGACAAATTCCGTAATTATTTCAGTTTTGGGCAAGATAAAGGACATAATGGCCGGAAGATACGGCTCTCTCATAAGATTTTCCCTCGCCACCCTGGCGATTTTCCTGATTCTGTGGCTGCTTGGACCGGGCAATACTTTCATCAGCTGGATTCAGGTTTCGTCGGAGATTTCCGCTATGGATAAGCAGATTCAGGAGTACAGGCGTCAGACACGTGAACTTGATGCCCGGATTGAGGACCTTACCACCAACCGGGACTCCCTGGAGAAATTCGCCCGCGAGAACTTTTTCTTCGCTGCTCCCGGCGAGGATGTCTATGTCATCAAGTAAACATTCAGGTGCCGCTTCCCGTCCGGGCAGGCGGTCCGGGACAAAACAATCCCCGGTTTGCACCGGGGATTGTATCGGATAATAGCCGTCGCTGTAATTCCGTAGCCTGTTTCTGCAGTCGGGTAGCCGTCATTGCCGGGATGCTATCCGTCTGAGCCGTCATTGCCGGGATGCTATCCGTCTGAGCCGTCATTGCCGGCTTGACCGGCAATCTACTTAGCCAGCAGATTCTCGAAAAATCCGCGGCGCACCTCATCCTGAAGCAGGAGATTGAGCTTGAACTGACAAACATTTCCCCCGATCTTCTTGATATAGGCAGCCTTGTATTTTGCAAACGCCTTGTCCACAAGCTTGTGTCCCACAGGGTCATTGATGCGGAAAGACTTTCTCTTGGCTTCGTATTCGCAGTTCTTCTCCTTGAGCAGTTCATCCACCTTGGCAGTGAACTTGGCGATGTCTTCATCGGAGATGTTCTTGTCCGTGAATTCGAAATAGAAATGGTACCTGGATTCCTCGACCTTGGCGAACCCTACGAAAAATTCCAGATGTATGTCAAGTTCCTTCTCCGCATCGATCACAGCCTCCACGAACTGCGGTTCGCTCAACTTCTCGCCCGTCATATTCACGATTCCGTTGATCTTGCGAATCATAAACACCGTATTCGTGTTCTCGAACCTCGGTCCGGCTTCGATGAGGTCATTCATATTGTAGCGGTAGAGCCCGGAGTAGGTGGTCACGAAAGGACAGTAGCGTTTGCCCTTTGTAAGTTCATACACCTGATAGAACTTCACTTCCCCGCCGGCATTGAACGTGTCTATGTCTTCCTCTGCCACGAACTCATAGTAATGGAACTGAGGGAAGAGTATGGTGTTGATGGAGTCATCCATACAGAGACCGAAACGGCACTCGGAAGCGATGTAGCCGAGTTCCTGGAAGAGCATACTCTTAGGGAAATAGCCCTGGAACTTCTTGACATAGATGCGCGTGTTGCCGCACTTCATAGTGTTCATAATCATAATGTCCGGCCAGATGTGTTTCGGGAGCACCCTGCCGTATTTCGCTTTCAGTTCCCTGAGCTCCTGCGCCCTCTGGGGGTTCGGCTTGAGCCAGGTCTGGATTTCAGCCCTGATTTCAGGTTCGATTTCCACCTTGTCGCTCAGCGTGCCGTGCTCGATGTCGTTCACATAATCGTCGTAGAACTGGTCGCAGTTGTTCTGGAGTTCTATGATGGTGGAAGGGTTTCCGGTAAGCAGGCAGGACACCGGGGTCTCCACGGACATACGCATAAGCACATAGTACTTGGCGTTGTAGTCGCTGATGTCATAGACACAAGCCGGATTAGGGTAAAGGCTCTGTATGAAGCTTGGAGCCTCGCTGCGGAGCGTGCTTGAAACGGAACCGTACGGTGTGCCGTCAGCCACGCGGCCCTCGACCTTGCGGCTCACTATGTTGAGGAAGCTGCCGTAGAAGACCTTTGGGCGGTTCACCATAAAGTTGTAGAGCCAGAGACGGGTCATCTTTCCGTAAACATCGTCGATGTATTTGTCCGTCATAGGACAGAGTTTCGGCTTGTTGGTGGTTCCGGAAGTGGTCGCATACATCCTCGGCTTGCCCGGGAACAGTACGTTTTCCTCTCCGTGCTCGTGCCTCTCGATCATAGGGCGGAAGAACTCGAAATCCTTTGCAGGCACGTTCTTCCTCCAGAGAGCATATAATTCATCCCTTGTCTTTGCTGCCAGAATCTCGGCAAAACCGTATTTCTTGCCGAATTCGGTGTCCTTGGCATATTTCAAAATCCCCCTGAGCGTCTTCTCGGCAGTGTCTTCCGGATACCTGCAAGCCTTTACCAGCTTCTTGTATTCTATCTTGCCGACCAGCCCGATGGCTTTGGTGGCAATCCATCCGTTGAGTTTTTTGTTGAGTTTCATCAGAATTCTTGTTTTCAAATCGAGCTGCAAATTTGCAACTTTTAAGAGCAAAAATGAAAAATTAGCCCTCCAATGTTGCAAGATTGCGTATCTTTGTTGCAAGATTACATATATTTGGGCAAAAATCGGTTCAAGTGTTGGCGAAATGCCCCCGTTTTGACGGTGAAATCCGGTTTATATTTGACAAAACTGACTATGGACGGAATATACAGATATGCGGCAGAGCACAGTTCCAGGGCATCGGAAGCCCTCGCCTGGCTCGAAAGGCAGACCAACATCAGGACGAACCACGCGCGTATGCTCTCCGGTTCGGTCCAGGGGGAACTGCTGCGCCTGCTTGTCCTGATGAGTGGCGCAACGCATATCCTCGAACTCGGCACTTTTACCGGCTACTCCGCAATATGCCTGGCATCCGCCCTCCCCGAAGACGGTTTTCTCGATACCCTCGAAATCAACGACGAACTCGAAGACCTCATACTCGAGGGCTTCAGGAGAGCCGGTCTCGAAGACAGGATAGGACTTCATATCGGGGATTGCAGGAAATTGCTTTCCGCGATGCCTCCCGACCGCATTTACGACCTTGTGTATATGGATGCCAACAAGAGGGACTATTGCGAATACTATGACCTCGTGTTCCCCCACCTGAAAAAGGGAGGCTGGATACTCGCCGACAATGTCATCTGGGACGGAAAGGTCTGTGCGGATGCCCCGTCGAATGACCGTCAGACGCAGAGCATACTCCGTTTCAACGAAATGGTGGCGGCGGACCCGAGGGTGGAGAATGTGATCCTGCCCGTGAGGGACGGGCTCAACATCATCCGAAAAATTGTGTAAATTTGCGGCTCCGGCGGATTTCCCGGCGTGCCGGAGCCATCGTATAATATATAAGGAAGAATATGAGTTCTTTTGTAATTGAAGGCGGACACAGACTCAGCGGCAGCATAGAACCCCAGGGAGCCAAGAACGAGGCTCTGGAGGTGATCAGTGCCGTGCTCCTGACCGAAGAGGAAGTGAGAATCTCCAATGTCCCGGAAATCCTGGATGTCAAGAACCTCATACTGTTGCTCGAGGACATAGGAGTGCAGGTGCGGCGCGTCGGGAAAGGCAGTTTTGTCTTCAAGGCAGCCAATCTGGACGAGGCTTATATCGACAGCGCGGAGTTCGTCCACAAATGTGCCCGTCTCAGGGGGTCGGTGATGGTGGTGGGACCGCTTCTGGCGAGGTTCGGGCACGCGTTCTTCCCCAAGCCGGGAGGCGACAAGATAGGCAGGCGCAGGGTGGACACCCATATCCAGGGTATGGTGAACCTCGGGGCTGAACTATCCTATGACCAGGATTTCAGGGCTTTCTATCTCGATTGCCGCAAATCCCAGGGCAGACACCTCGAGGGCTGCAATATGCTTCTGGACGAGGCTTCCATAACCGGTACTGCCAACATACTGATGGCAGCCACCCTTGCCGAAGGCACCACCACGATCTACAACGCAGCCTGCGAACCTTACATACAGCAGCTCTGCCGCCTGCTCAACTCGATGGGCGCGGACATCCAGGGCATAGGTTCCAATTTATTGACGATCAAAGGTGTGAGTCATCTTCACGGAGCCGGACACACGATCCTGCCAGATATGATCGAAGTCGGCTCGTTCATAGGGATGGCTGCAATGAACCGCAGCAGCATAACCATAAAGAACGTGTCCTACGGCAACCTCGGAATCATACCTGAATGTTTCCGCAGGCTCGGCATCCGGCTCGAACAGCGTGGGGACGACATCTATGTGCCGGCTCAGGACAGTTATGAAATAGAATCATTCCTCGACGGCTCCATACTGACCATATCCGACGCCCCCTGGCCGGGACTTACCCCGGACCTGCTTTCAGTGATGCTTGTCGTCGCCACCCAGTGCAAGGGCAGCGTGCTCATCCATCAGAAAATGTTTGAAAGCCGTCTCTTTTTCGTGGACAAACTCATAGATATGGGTGCCCAGATCATACTCTGCGACCCCCACCGTGCCGTCGTCATAGGTCACGACCACCGCATCACGCTCAAGGCTGGGACTATGCTGTCGCCCGACATCAGGGCGGGAATAGCCCTGCTGATAGCCGCAATGTCCGCCAATGGTACCAGCGTAATATCCAACATAGAACAGATAGACAGGGGCTACGAAGACATAGAACTCAGACTCAATGCCCTCGGAGCCTGCATCAAAAGACTTGACTGACTATGAGACACAGAATCATATCCCTGACCCTGCTGCTGAGCTGCATCACCGCGGTTCTTGCCTCTGCCGAAATCAAGAGGTACAGCGTCAAGACGGTCCCGAACAACGAAATCCTGGACTACAGTTACGTGACCGACCTTTCTTCAGTGATAAGCCCTTCCGTCAGGGACAGCATCAATTTTTACTGCCGCTTCGCCAAGGATTCCCTCGGTGCCGAGATCGTGGTCCTCACACTTCCCGGCATTGACACCGGTTCCTACGGCAGCCTCCACGAATTCGGAACCGAACTCTACAACACCTGGAACATTGGTGACAGGAAAACCGAAAGGGGGCTGCTCATCCTGTTCGTGACCAATCCGGATGAGAGGGAAATATCCTTTGTCACCGGCTATGGGCTCGAGGGACTGCTGCCTGATGCATACTGCAAGCGTATCCAGGCAAACATTATGGTGCCGCTGATGCGGGATGGGGATTATGGACAGGGGCTGCTGGAGGGTGTGAAAGCCTCCTGTGGCATCATTTCCGGGGATGTGGTCCTGCCGCAATCCCGGGAGGACGATGATGACTGGGTGGGGGCGCTGATTGTCTTCGCCTTGATTTTCTTCGGGATAATGGTCATTGCGGTGGCTGCGATCAATTACGAGAAGAAGCGCAAGCAGAAGATGGGGCAGGCTCTGACCTGTACCCGTTGCGGAGTGAAAGGAAAAATGAAATACGACCGCTATGTGGTGCTGGTGCGTCCTACCAGACGGTCCACGGGCACGGGACGCTATTACTTCATCTGCCAGAACTGCGGTGAGGAAAACCACAAGGATGTGGTCATTCCGAGGGACAGCAGTGGCACCGGTTTTGCTGGTCCGGTCGGAGGCGGAACCTTCAGGGGAGGCGGCGGCAGCCGCAGTTTCGGAAGCTTCGGAGGAGGCTTTTCCGGAGGCGGCGGGGCATCTACAAGATTTTAGAACCGTAAGAATATGAATGTAGTGTTATTGAATGCGGGGTCTGCCAGTCAGATTCCGCTTTGGTCTATGATTCCATTCGTCCTGATGCTTCTGATGATAGCTATAGGACCTCTGTTCGCGGAAAGATGGTGGGGAAAGAATTCTCACAAACTGACGGTGGCTCTGGTTCTCGGAGTGCCGGTGGCAGTGTTTATGATTAACAATGGTATGACTGAAAGGCTGGAGGAACAGCTGCTCTTCGACTATGTGCCTTTCGTGGTGCTGCTCGTCACCCTGTATGTCGTGACCGGAGGCATACGGCTTTGCGGTTCCATCAGGCCCACTCCTGAAATCAACACCGAACTCCTTGCCCTGGGCTATGTGATGGCATCTTTTCTCGGAACCACGGGCGCATCGATGCTTTTCATCCGTCCTCTTCTGGACATAAACGCGAAGCGCCAGTACAAAGTGCATACAATCCTGTTCTTCATAGCCCTCGTAGCCAACTGCGGAGGGCTTCTGACCCCTCTCGGAGACCCTCCTCTGTTTATGCTGTACCTCAGGGGTGCTTCTTTCGGATGGTTCCTGTCAATGCTCCCCCAGTGGCTGTTCACGGGACTTGTACTCCTTTCCATATACTATCTGGTGGACAAATTCCACTACTCCCGGAAGGAGGACAAGGCTTCATTCGAATTGCCTGACAAGGTGGAGCCGATTCGCATCAGGGGGTCCCGCAACTGCGTCCTGCTGCTCATCGTCATAGTTGCCGTCGCTTTCATCAACAAGGGCTTCATCCCTCGGATGGCAGACCCTGACGCGCCGCTTTGGATAAAATATCTGCGTGAGATAGTCCTGGTTTCCGTCGCAATCCTGTCTTACAGAGGCACGAGCCCCCGTGTCCGTTTTGTCCTCAATAGATTCTCCTGGGCTCCGATACTCGAAGTATGCGTCCTTTTCCTCGGGATTTTCACCACTATGTCCCCTGCCCTGGCATTTATGGAACAGAAAGCCTCATCCCTGGGCATCACTCAGCCCTGGCAGTTCTATTTCTCGACGGGTGCCCTGAGCTCGGTGCTGGACAACACCCCGACCGCCGTGGCTTTCTACAGTCTTGCGAGTGGTCTGCAGGAGTCCCTGGCAGCAGCCACGGCAGGCATATCCTCCGGGTCATTTATGGGGCTTCATTTCGTGGCAGGAGTGCCTGAGGTGCTTCTCAGGGCGATTTCCATAGGCTCGGTATTTTTCGGGGCAATGACCTACATCGGCAACGGACCCAACCTTATGGTCAAGTCGATCGCCGAAAGCAGGGGAGTGAAGATGCCGTCTTTCTTCGGCTACATACTCAAATTCTCCCTCATCGTCCTTCTGCCTCTTTACATAATGCTCTATTTCATTTTCTTTTGAAATTTTTCCGGAATACGGTTTCAAGGGGCTGCGTGCGGTTGTTGATAAAACTGTTGATAAGTAGTTACGGGGATGCTTGCCTTTTTGTCGTGCAAGGCATATATTTGTCATCCCAAGCGATAAGATGATGCCGGCATCCGGCGGAATCGAATTAGAAATTACATAATCATAATTTATATAAAGCGATGGAGATCAGTGCTATATGATACCATTGCGATAGGATTGTCACTTTTAATACTTTAACTGATAATATGGGCAGCTCCGAAATCTACATTGTGAAGCGGGACGGCAAGCACGTTGCTTTTTCAATCGACAAAATCAAGAACGCAATCCGCAAGGCATTCATAGCGGTGGGCGGATTCGCCACCGAAGACGACCTGACTGCGGTACTTTCCCATCTGAGGCTGACTAACGGAATGGGCGTCGAGGAAATCCAGAACCAGGTGGAGACCGGTCTGATGGCAGAAAAATACTTCAAGGTAGCAAAGGAGTTCATGCTCTATCGTCAGAGGCACGCCGAGGACAGGGACACTCGGGACAAACTCAATTTTCTCATCGACTACTGCAACTCCACCAATCCTGCCACAGGCAGCAAGTTCGATGCAAACGCAAATGTCGAGAACAAGAACATTGCGACCCTTATGGGCGAACTCCCGAAGCAGGGATTCATCCGTATGAACCGCCGCATCCTCTGTGACCGCCTCAGGGATATGTATGGCAAGGAACTGGCTGACAAATACATAAAGCTTCTCAAGGGACATTTCATCTACAAGAATGACGAGACCTCGCTTGCCAACTACTGCGCCAGCATCAC
>JBJEJT010000255.1:0-2629 GCA_051878255.1 Candidatus Cryptobacteroides sp.
GACAGGACCAAGGAGCCTGGCTCACTCGGAGAACCACTCTACCTCGATGTGAAAGCCCTCTTCCAGGGCAGGGAGAACGCACCTCTGGTCATCGGCGGACGCTATGGACTTTCATCAAAGGATACCACTCCTGCACAGATTATCGCAGTTTACGACAACCTCGAGCAGGCAGAGCCTAAGACAGACTTCACCATCGGCATCGTGGACGATGTGACATTCAAGTCACTCCCTATCAAGGAGGAAGTCTCAATCGTCAAGCCTGGCACCACCGAGTGCAAATTCTTCGGACTCGGCTCGGACGGTACGGTTGGAGCGAACAAGAACACCATCAAGATCATCGGAGACCACACTCCTAAGTATGCCCAGGGCTACTTTGACTACGACTCCAAGAAATCCGGCGGATACACCTGTTCACACCTCCGCTTCGGAGACCTCCCTATCAAGGCTCCGTACCTTGTTTCAACCCCTGACTTCGTTGCCTGCCACGTTCCTTCTTACCTGAGCAAGTACGACGTCCTCGCGGGAATCAAGCAGAACGGTACCCTCCTTCTCAACAGTCTCTGGGACGAAAAGGAGACTCTCGCAAGAATCCCTGACCACGCAAAGAGCGTAATCGGCAAGAAGAACATTTCCCTCTATATCATCAACGCAACCAAGATTGCGGCAGAAATCGGACTCGGCGGCAGGACCAATACCATTCTCCAGTCCGCATTCTTCAAAATCACCAACATCATCCCTTACGAGGACGCCGTGACCTATATGAAACAGGCAATCCTCAAGAGCTACGGCAAGAAAGGCGAGAATATCGTGAATATGAACTATGCTGCCGTGGACAGGGGTGGAGAGTACATCAAGGTGGAAATTCCTGCTGACTGGAAAGACATCACAGCGAAGTTCGAGAACCCTAACAAGGACCGTCTCGCACCTTCATTCGTGAAAGAAATCGCCGACGAGGTCAATGCCCAGTGCGGAGACCGTCTCCCTGTGAGCAAGTTTATGGACATCGTGGACGGCACTATGCCTGCCGGGTCTGCAGCTTACGAGAAGAGGGGCGTTGCGGTCAAGGTTCCCGAGTGGAAGTCTGAGAACTGTATCCAATGCAACACTTGTGCATTCGTCTGCCCTCACGCAGCAATACGTCCGTTCATCCTCACAGCTGACGAGGCAGCCGGCGTTCCTGCAGGTGTGACCGTGGTTGATGGAAAGGCACAGCTCAAGGAATACAAGTTCGCTCTCGCAGTCTCAGTGGCTGACTGTACAGGTTGCGGCAACTGCGTGGATGTTTGTCCGTCAAAGGAAAAAGCTCTCGTTATGGTTCCGTACCAGCCTGAGACCCAGAAGACTTTCGACTGGCTGCACTCACACATCGGCTACAAGGAGGACATCCTCAACAAGACCGGCAATGTGAAGAACGCACAGTTCGCACAGCCTCTGTTCGAGTTCTCCGGTGCCTGCGCAGGTTGCGGTGAGACTCCTTACATCAAGACCATCACCCAGCTCTTCGGCGACCATATGATGATTGCCAACGCTACCGGATGTTCTTCAATCTACGGAGCATCTTTCCCTGCAACTCCATACTGCACCAACGCTCAAGGTCACGGTCCGGCTTGGGCGAACTCCCTGTTCGAGGACTTCTGCGAGTTCGGTCTCGGTATGAAACTCGGTTCCGACAGGGCACGCGCAACCGTTGCACGCCTTATGGAACAGGGACTTTCCTGCAGCTGCTGCTCGGACGAAATGAAGGCACTCTTCACACAGTGGCTTGAAAACAAGAACGATGCGAAAATCACCAGGGAGGTGGCAGACAAACTCATTCCTCTTATGGAAAAGTGCGGATGCGACACCTGCAAGGCTCTTCTCGAGTACAGACACTTCATCCCTTCACGCAGCCAGTGGATTATCGGTGGTGACGGTGCATCCTACGACATCGGATACGGCGGACTCGACCACGTGCTCGCTTCTGGAGAGAATGTAAACATCCTCGTTCTCGACACTGAGGTTTACTCCAACACCGGAGGACAGTCTTCAAAGGCCACCCCTGCAGGAGCAATCGCGAAGTTCGCTGCCTCAGGCAAGAAAGTCCGCAAGAAAGACCTCGGTATGATGGCAATGAGTTATGGCTACGTTTACGTCGCACAGGTTGCGATGGGCGCATCTCCAGCTCAGTATTTCAATGCCATCAAGGAGGCTGAGGCTTATGACGGACCATCCCTCATCATAGCTTATGCACCTTGTATCAACCACGGACTGAAGGCTGGTATGGGTCTGAGCCAGAAAGAGGAGAAACTCGCAGTCGAGTGCGGTTACTGGCAGCTCTATAGGTACAACCCTGAGTTCGAAGGCACTGACAAGAATCCGTTCACTCTGGATTCCAAGGAGCCTGACTGGAGCAAGTTCCAGGACTTCCTCAAGGGCGAGGTCAGGTTCGCATCCCTCTACAAGATGTATCCTGACCAGGCTGCCGAACTTCTCGCCAAGACCGAGGAGTTTGCCAAGATTCGTCTTGAAACTTATAAGAGACTGGCTAACAAATAGCCTTTCTTCAGGTGAAACTTTTTCTTTGAGGGTGACCCATGACATGAACCCCGAAAGTTGGACAAAAAACTTTCGGGGTTTTGTTATGTCCAAA
>JBJEJT010000256.1:0-2616 GCA_051878255.1 Candidatus Cryptobacteroides sp.
CAGTCCGCAGAGCAGGCCCACCACCAGGGACAGAACCATCACGATGTTCTTCTCCGGCAGTCTTCCCAACAACTTGCGGAAACGGGCAAGTATCCTGAATCTGAGTGAATAATCCTTTTCCATAGTCGCAACGGCTTTCAGTAAGCTTTAAAGAATAAACTGGCGCAGATCCGGACGAGGTATGTTTTAAGGCTTACTTGAATTGACCAACCACAAATATAGCAAAATAATTCCGTCATCCCCAAACTGAACTGCGGACGGACCGGATTATGCACCCGTCCGTCCGCAATGATGATTTTTATCGGGGATTCCTCAATCGTTGTCGGAGACATCGTCGTCGCCAGATGAGTACTGGGAGATGTTGTCGTCAGGAAGAGACCCTGAATCATCATCGGATCCACTCTCGTTGCCATCGTCATCATCCTCAGAATCCAGCCATCTTTCAATGTCCTCCACATCGTCGGTCTTGACCTTTATCTTCACGAGACAGATGGCATCCTCAGTCTCCACAGTGACGGCATAGAATGATGTGCCGTCAGGCTTCGGATATTCTTTCAGGTCCGGAAGATAGTCGGAAAAACCCTTGGGATACTTCTCATTGAACGCGGCGGCGAGCACCTCGTCCATATTCTCAAAACTTACAACACGTCTTTTTTTCTGTTCCATATTGTGAATTTTCTTTATCCTATGTTTTTGTAATCCTCAAAAAACAACCTGCATCTTTGAAAAACCGTCCCCGACAATCCGATTCAAATCTGACGCAGCTTATTTTTCATATTCCTGTGAATTGCGGTGCAAGTATAAAACTAATTTTTATTATGGCAAAAAATATCTGCACTAATCAACCATTAAAAATTCCATCCGCCTTACTTTTTACTTCTTTTTGGTATATGTTCCTCATCGGTCACCCAGCCCCTGAACATTTCTTATATCGATGTCTGCACAAGGAACTCTTGCAGTTCAGATGCCGAGTCCACCACCTTCCAGGGACGGAACGACTCCACAACTTCCCTTGAGCAGAAACCGTAGGTCACCCCAACGGCTTTCACTCCGGCATTGGCTGCAGTACGCATATCCACATCCGAGTCCCCGACGTAAATCACGTCTTCCAGGGCTGTCCCGGTCAGGGAGGCTATTTCATAGACCACTTCCGGAGACGGTTTCCTCGCCACTCCCTCCCTCTGTCCGCAAATTGCCACGAAACGGATTCCGGGAAACAGTTTGTCCACCAGCACCTGAGTCGCCTGCTGGTATTTGTTGGAAGCCACTGCCAACTTTGCCCCGCTTTCCTGAATTTTCGCCAGAAGTTCCGGCACCCCGGGATAGGGATGGGTATGGTCACAGAGATGAGAGTTGTAATACGCCTTGAAATCATCGAGATAATCTTCGGCTCTTCCGGCAGCCTCAGCAGGCAATGCCTTTTCCATCAGTTTTCCTATGCCGTTCCCGACAAAGCCGTAATATGCGTCCATAGGATGGGTGGGGAAACCGTGCAGGGCGAGCGTATGGTTGCCTGCGGCTGCAAGGTCCAGCACCGAATCGATGAGGGTGCCATCCAGGTCGAAAATGAAAAGTCTGTCCTTCATATAGTCTGTCTTGAGTTACGTGCTCTCCAAAATAATCATAAAAAAATCATCCGAATTACTGAAGCGCGGCAAATATAGCCACAATTTCCAATGCTTGCATAAAAAATTTGTTACATTTGCAAGTCGTACCAGGCTACGTTTCCTCAACGCCCTGATATGTCAGTAACCACAACACTAAATTTATGGAAAGAACATTGGTAATACTCAAGCCCGGCGCACTTCAGAGGGGTATTGTCGGGGAAGTCATCTCCCGTTTCGAGAAGAGGGGCCTGAAGCTCGTGGCACTGAAAATGGCACAGCTCGATGACGAGATTCTGGCAAAACATTATGCACATCTGATTGACAGACCGTTTTTCCCCTGGATTACGGCAAGTATGAAGGCGGCCCCGGTCATCCTCTGCTGCTGGGAGGGCTATGATGCCGTCCAGGTGGTGAGGGCTATGGCTGGTGCCACAAAGGGCAGCAAAGCCGTGCCGGGAACCATACGCGGGGACTATTCCCTCAGCGCACAGGAGAACATAGTACACACCTCCGACTCCATTGAAAACGCTGCCATAGAGCTTGACAGGTTCTTCAGTGCGGAAGACTATTTTGAATACGAGTCCCCGCTGGACTCCTTCAAGTACGCACCTGATGAAAAATGATGCCACGATGAAAACAGCTGTCAGACTCATTATCGCGGCAGCCTTTCTGCTTTCGGCATCCATATACGCCGATGCACAGGTAGTCAAGCCCCACAAGAGGAACCTTACGGTCAGGGAATGGAATGTGGACGCGGGTTCCACGACGAAAGTTATGGACCACCTCACCATCTACAATGAAAACGGAAGGAAAATAGAGGAAGCGGAATACGACCGCTACGGAGTGAAGTGGCGCAAGCTGTACGAATACGGGGAGAATGACAAAATTTCTAGGGAACTGGTCTATGGACCCAACGGCAAGCTCGACAACATACGCAAGTTTGAATTTGACGAACTTGGCAGGAAAAAGACAGAATATGTCTATAATCCCAAAGGGAAACTGATCAGGT
>JBJEJT010000257.1:0-2596 GCA_051878255.1 Candidatus Cryptobacteroides sp.
GGCAATACCTCCCTTGAGGAAATAGCGATGATTATCAAGTCCCACAACGACATAGACCTCCACACCAATATCAACACCACGAAAATCTATCCGGTGAGCCGTATGGTCTCCAACCTGATGAATATGCCTGTGCAGCCGAACAAGGCCATAGTGGGCAGAAATGCTTTCGCCCATTCTTCCGGCATCCATCAGGACGGTGTGCTCAAGAATGTCTCCACCTATGAAATCATAGACCCGAAAGACATCGGCTTGGACACGAATTCCATAGTCCTGACTGCCCGGAGCGGCCACGCAGCCCTGAAATTCCGTCTGGAGTCACTTGGGGTCAAGCTCAGCGAAGAGAAACTGGACAAGGTCTATCAGGAATTCCTCAAGCTTGCCGACAAGAAGAAGGAAGTATGTGACGATGACATACTTATGCTTGCCGGTGCCGACCGCAGCCACGAACAAGTCATCAAGGTCGATTGGCTCCAGGCCACCAGCGGCGTGGGGATGAAACCAGTGGCATCCATAGGGGTGGACATAGCGGGCGAGAAATTCGAGGCGGCTGCAACGGGAAACGGTCCGGTGGATGCTTCAATCAATGCCCTCAGGCAGATTGTCAAGCGTAAAATCAATATCAACGAATTCACGATTCAGGGAGTGACAAAAGGCTCTGACGACTCTTGCAAGGTGCATATGCAGGTGGAGCACGAGGGACGTCTCTATTACGGCTTCGGTTCCAGCACGGACATAGTCACTGCTTCTGTCGAGGCGTATGTGGATTGTGTGAACAAAATCCACAGCGTCTGAAATGAATACTCTTTTCGATAAAATCTGGGATTCCCATATCGTGGACCGCATTGAGGACGGACCCCAGCAAATATATATCGACAGGCTCTACTGCCACGAGGTCACCTCTCCCCAGGCTTTCGAGGGGCTCCGTTCAAGGGGTATAAGATGTTTCCGTCCGGAAAGGATTTTCTGTATGCCGGACCACAACACCCCGACCCACGACCAGGACAAGCCGGTTCAGGACCCCGTGTCGAGGAAACAGCTGGAGACCCTGGAAGCCAATGTGCGCGAGTTCGGTCTGACCTGTTTCGGGATGATGGACCCACGCAATGGCATAATCCACGTCGTGGGACCTGAACAGGGGCTGTCGCTGCCGGGTATGACCATTGTCTGCGGCGACTCCCATACTTCCACCCACGGGGCTGTGGGCGCCGTGGCATTCGGAATAGGAACCAGCGAGGTGGAGATGGCAATGGCATCCCAATGTATTCTTCAGCAGAAGCCCAAGTCTATGAGAATCACAGTGGACGGCGAACTCGGCAGGGGAGTGACAGCCAAAGACCTGGCATTGTACATAATGAAGAACATCACCACTTCCGGTGCCACGGGATATTTCGTGGAATATGCGGGCAGTGCGGTCAGGAGCCTGTCTATGGAAGGGCGTCTCACGCTCTGCAACCTCTCCATCGAAATGGGGGCGAGGGGCGGGTTCGTGGCTCCCGACGAGACCACCTTCGCCTACCTCAAGGACCGTCCGTATGCGCCGAAAGGGGAGGAGTGGGACAAGGCTGTGGAATACTGGAAGACATTGCGCAGCGATGAGGATGCCGTATTCGACAGGGAGATTGTTTTCGATGCGTCTGGAATAGAGCCGATGATAACCTATGGCACCAATCCTGGGATGGGTGTGGGGATTTCAGGAACCATCCCGGCTGTCGAGTCCATCCCCGAGCAGGGACGTGAATCGTTCTGCAAGTCGCTGGAATATATGGACTTCCGTCCGGGAGACGCTATGCTGGGCAAGAAAGTGGACTATGTGTTCCTCGGAGCCTGCACCAATGGCAGGATCGAGGATTTCAGGGCTTTCGCCTCCATTGTGGCAGGACGCCACAAGGCTGAGGGCGTCACTGCCTGGCTGGTGCCCGGCTCCTGGCAGGTAATGGCACAGATCAAGGCTGAGGGGTTGGACAAGATTCTGGAGGCAGCCGGATTTGAGATACGCCAGCCCGGATGCTCTGCCTGCCTTGCGATGAATGACGACAAGGTGCCTGAGGGGAAATACTGTGTGTCCACCAGCAACCGCAATTTCGAGGGACGCCAGGGACCTGGGGCAAGAACCCTGCTCGCCAGCCCTCCCACCGCAGCCGCTGCAGCCTTAACAGGTTGTGTCACAGACCCAAGGGATTTTGTAAACTGACGCAACTTCATATTGCTTTATGAAACAGAGATTCAATATAATAGAAAGTACCTGCATTCCTCTTCCTGTGGAGAATGTGGACACGGACCAGATTATTCCGGCACGTTTTCTAAAGGCAACCACGAGAGACGAGAAGTATTTCGGAGAGATGCTGTTCCGGGACTGGAGATTCGATGCCGAGGGCAAGCCCAAGCCGGATTTTGTGTTCAACCTACCTGAGTTTTCTGCCTTTCCTTCGGAGGGAGTTCATCAAATTCTGGTGGCTGGCAAGAATTTCGGCAACGGCTCCAGTCGGGAACACGCTGCCTGGGCGCTTGCGGGATATGGTTTCAGAGTGGTGATTTCCAGCTTTTTCGCAGACATCCACAAGAATAACGAACTCAACAATTTCGTTCTTCCCGTGGT
>JBJEJT010000258.1:0-10696 GCA_051878255.1 Candidatus Cryptobacteroides sp.
AGGCTGACAGACGGAATGAATGAGAACACCTTGCCGGCAGATATCACACCCTTTATCGAACCTGTCAGGATATGCAGTCCAGTATTCTTCAGTTCAGACCTGAAATCCGTAAAATTCCACACATAGTCCAGATTCACCTGCAACCCCCTTGTCGGGAAATAGCCGTCATCCATATTGTCGAAACTGGCATTGAATCTCAACGACATATAGTCCTCGAAAGAGTTCATTTGCCTGCGGTTTTCCCCGGCGGAGACTGCCGACAGGAAATGGTACTGGGAGTTGTCGTAGAAAATATCGTTCTGGATCCCCAGCCAGATGTCAAAATTCGACAGTTTCAGACCGGACAGGAAAAGTTCCTGTCGGGATGAAAGGAAATCCACGGATGGCCAGAAATTCTTTTCATCATAGACTTTGGTCTGAGTCCAGCGGAGAGATGCAGCCAGATTGACGGTCGGCATCCACGGAGAATCATAGTAATAGTGTACCTGGAAAGACGGGTTCCTGCTCACAATCGCATTCAGATTCAGGGTGGAGCCCTGCAGCCTCCGGGCGAACAGACCCACATTGACATTTGCGGTCAGGATGTCCTCCGTATCCATCCTGACCCCCAGGCCGAACTGGTGCACGGGTCCCTTCCGGCAGTTGATAACCATCCGGTAAGGCTCTTCATTCCCCAGAAGTTCGTAAGTCACATAATCGTATGCACCGGTGGCATAAACCGTCGCGATGGCATCGGTGATTCTGGCATAGGTAAGGGTGTCTCCCGGATTTATCCTGAGTTTCTTGCGAAGCATACGGCTCTCCATATCCCCTACGCCAAGCAGTTCCACGTCCGAGATTTTCACGGAAGACGACCTCAGGTTCACTGCCCTCACGGATGACAAGTCAGGAGGGTCCACACCGACCCGGGATTTAATGACATTCAACAGGGAATCCTGTTTCCTTGCCGCCTCATAGCCGTTATGTATCAGCCTGTCGATGTTTTCCGCAGAGAAACTGAGCATATTCAGCCCCATCAGGTCCGGACGGATATTCACATCCGGAAGGGTCACGTTGTATTCGTAGGTTTCCCTCCCCAGCATATCCATACTCAGGGAGACCACATCGGCGATGTTCCTTACCGAGGCGGCATCTTTCGGAGGGGCACTCACGTCCACACCTATTATTATGTCCGCACCGACGTACTTGGCGATTGCAGTGGGATAATTGTCCCTCATTCCCCCGTCTGTCAGGACCATATCCTCGTAGTGGACCGGGGTGAAGACACCTGGAATCGACATCGTGGAGCGCAGCGCGGTGTTCAGCGGACCGTCATACCAGACTTTGGACTTGCCAGCGCCGATGTCCGTGGAAACGCAGGCATAGGGAATCGGCAGGTCTATGAAATTCATATGATCCTGATAACCGACCGTCAGGGAACTGATGAGGTTGTACACATTCTGGCCGAAGACATAGCCGGACGGGAGGCTCCTGAGCAGATTGTCCCGGACAGTCTCAAGTCCTCGTCCGGATTTCACATCCTTGATGTCTATTTCCGTGTGCAGCCTCGGTGCAATCTCGTCCGACTGGTTTCCCGTACCATCCAGATAATAGAACGGCATCGAGAGCTGGTAACGTTCCTTGTACTTCAACTGCTTGTAGGAGGAATAGTTACGTGGCAGCACATCCCTCATCATCGCATTCCAGTCCATCTGCCTCACGAGAGTGTCAATCTGGTCGCTGGTATAGCCCAGGGCTTTCATACAGCCCATCAGTCCTCCCATACTCGTGCCCACCACCAGGTCCACAGGTATCTTCAGAGAGTCGAGATAGTGCATCACTCCCACGTGCGCCGCCCCCTTTGCCCCACCTCCGCTGAGAACCAGGGCCACGGTCGGTCTGTGACAATGGGTCCTGATCGAGTCCATCCTGCCTCGCATTTTAGCCACCTCCACACTGTCCCTCGAAGGAGAGACGCTCTTGCTCAGGTAGTTGTACGGGGCCGTCTGGGCGTGAACGGCCTGCGCGAGCAAGAATGCAAACGCGGCACAGACAGAAAATATGCGCACTCTACCGTTCATAGTCAAGAATCTCCCGATGCGTGTTTGCCCGCAAGCATACCGCAGGCTGCAAGTATGTCCTCGCCCCTGGAGGCTCTCAGGGTGGCTGTGATTCCGGCATCATTCAGCCTCCTGCGGAATGCCTCGATCCTCTGGGGAGACGAAGTCGTGTACGGAAAATCCGGAATCTGATGGAAACGGATGAGGTTCACCCGGCATTCGAGGTTGCGGAGCAGCCTTATGAGAGCATCGGCGTGCCTTGGGGTATCATTGAAACCCTCGAACATAGTATATTCGAAACTCACCCGTCTCTGTCCGGAGAAATCGTATTTCCCTATCAGGCGCACCACCTCGGTAATGGACCAGGCTTTCTGCACAGGCATTATTGACAGACGCTCATCTGGGAAAGGGTTGTGCAGGCTCACCGCAAGATGGCACCGGCAATCCTCCAGATAGCGCTTCAGGTTCGGAAGCACTCCGATTGTGGATACGGTAATCCGTTTCGGGCTCCAAGCCAATCCCCATTCCGATGTGAGTATCTCTATGACTTTCATCACATTGTCGTAATTGTCCAGAGGCTCTCCCATACCCATAAACACGGCATTCGTCAGCTTTTCGCTCTCTTCCACGGCAAGGAATTGTGAAATTATGTCCGCAGCCGAAAGCTGCCCGTGAAAGCCCTGGCGTCCCGTCATACAGAAATGGCAGCCCATACGGCAGCCGGACTGGGATGAGACACAGAGCGTCGCCCTATCCCCATCCGGTATCATAACCGCCTCGACTGCAGACCGTTCCCTCGCACAGTCCACCGGGAACAGATACTTTCTGGTTCCGTCCGTGGAGGTCAGCACGGAAACCGGACCTGTAACACCCACTTCGTAGGTTTCCTCCAACTTCGCCCTCGCCACTTTGGAAAGATCCGTCATTTCGGAGATGGTCCGCACTTTCCTGACATAAAGCCAGCGTGCCATCTGCGCTCCAGCGAACTTCGGAAGTCCGAGCGAGAGCGCGATGGTCTGCAGTTCCCTGAGATTCTTTCCTATGAGGCGTTCCTTCATTATTTCGAGCTGAGTCCGAGTTTGTCCATAAGTGCCTTAGGCTCCGGATCGTGTCCACGGAAGTTGCGGTAGAGGATGGAAGCATCCTCGCTTCCTCCCTTGCTGAGTATGTTTTCCCTGAAACTGCGGCTTACCTCAGTGTTGAATATGCCCTTTTCCTTGAACAGGGAGAAAGCATCGGCTTCGAGCACCTCCGCCCATTTGTAGGAATAGTAACCGGCTGAATAGCCACCCGCAAAAATATGGGAGAAACCAGGCGAAATTGCTGTTTCCGCTACGGAAGGCATAACCTCATAAGGCTTGAGTGCCGCTTTCTCGAATTCCACAGGATCCATATCCGGCACCCGGTCGAGTGAATGCCACGCCATATCGAGCAGCCCGAACTGGAGCTGACGCACCTGGGAATACCCGGAAAGGTAATTCTTGGAAGCCACGATCTTGTCAATCAGTTCCGCAGGGATGCTCTCTCCCGTCTGGTAGTGGCGTGCGAATGTGTTCAGATATTCAGGTTCATAACCCCAGTTCTCCATTATCTGTGACGGAAGTTCCACGAAGTCCCTCGCCACGGAAGTGCCCGTGAGGGAACCATAACGACCCTCAGACAACATCCCGTGAAGGGCGTGCCCGAACTCGTGGAGGAAGGTGGTGAACTCGTAATGGGTGATGAGTGACGGAGCGCTTGCGGTAGGCTTGCTGAAATTTGTCACGATGCTCACGAAAGGTCTTTTTTCCACACCGTTTTCAATGCTCTGCCCGCGGAATTCCGTCATCCAGGCACCACCCCTCTTGCTCGGACGCGGGAAAAAGTCGGCATAGAAAAGAGCCAGATGGCTTCCGTCCCCGTCAGTCACCTCATACACCTTGACATCCTTGTGGTACCCAGGGATATCCTCACGCGGCACGAAATTGATGCCGTAGAGGCGGTGGGCAAGGTCAAAAACAGCATCGATGCAGTTCTCAAGCCTGAAATACGGCTTGAGTATCTCTTCACTGAGGTCATATTCCGCCCTCTGGAGTTTCTCCGACCAGTATGAAAAATCCCAGCCCATAAACTCGCCATCATCAAAACCGTTCTTGCGTGCGAAATCCTCTACCATCTTGACATCGGCTTTCGCATACGGCAGGGACGGATTCACGAGGTCCGCAAGAAACTTATTGACGGTTTCCGGAGTCTTCGCCATACGGGTCTCAAGGGCGTAGTCTGCATAGGTCCCGTAGCCCAGAAGCTTGGCGGTCTGTATCCTGAGATCGACGATTTTCCTGACATTCTCGTTGTTGGAGAATTCCCCTCCCACAGCCCTGCTGCCGTAGGCAAGGTACATCTGGCGGCGAAGTTCCCTGTCACCGCAGTATTTCATAAATGGAGAATAGCTCGGATAATCCAGAGTGAATGCCCAGCCTTCAAGCCCTTTCTCCGAAGCCGTCTCGGCAGCAGCATCCACGACATAGGACGGCAGACCCTCCAGACGGGTGCTGTCCGTGATATTCAGTACATAGGCATTGGTGGCAGCCAGAAGATTCTTCTGGAAAGAAAGGGTGGTGAGGGAAAGTTCTTCCGAAAGTTTGCTGAATTTCTCCTTGTCTTCCCCTTTCAGGTTGGCACCGTTGCGGGTGAAACTCCTGTAGGCGTTCTCAAGCAGTTTCATCTGGTCCTTTTCCAGACCGAGACTTTCCCGGGCTTCATAGACAGCCTTCACCCTCTCAAACAATTTCTCGTTGAGGTTCACATACATAGAGTATTCATTGAGCATCGGGGCAACTTCCTCGGCAATTTTTTGCATTTCCTCATTGACATCAGCCTCCATAAGGTTGTAGAATATGTTGGAAACGCGTTCGAGGGTCTGTCCGGAGAATTCCATAGCCTCAATAGTGTTTTCGAAAGTAGGGGCATCCGGATTGTTTGCAATGGCATCTATCTCAGCCTTTGCCTCCTCAATACCTTTCACAAACGCAGGCATATAATGCGCGTTCCTGATTTTGTCAAACTGCGGAGCCCCGAACGGAAGCGGAGACTCCGTCAAAAGCGGATTTTCCATCTTGCAAGAAATGATAACAGGCAGCATAACAGCTGCAGCCAAAAGATATTTTTTCATATTGTACATAATTTTCAATGAATTGCCGTCCCAATTGCCACACTCTTGTCCATCCGTGGCTCAACTTGCAAAAGTACAAAAAATCCATAACATCTTGCTCATATCTTCTCAATACAATATATGCGTGATTTGTTCTGCCTGTATCTTATGTCGTAGCATCCGCACTCCGAATAGTATCTGCGGCTCCTGTGGTATGTGAGATAGTCTGGATTGAATCCTTTGACCGTTATGGAGGACAAATCCACGCTGTCCGCCTTTTCCTCGAGCAGGGATTCCAGCAGGGCATAGTTCCTGTCCAGGATGGAAGCCACCCGGGTGCGTATGTACCTTCCCGCCAGATGGGCAGAGTAGTAGTGCCGGTTCTTGCACTTCACACTGCAATAAACCTTGTCTGTCCTGCCGTATGGCATTTCTTCTCCACATTCGAGGCAAAGCCTCCTGTCCTGGTCCTGTCTTGTCACGTATTCCATAATATATTCTCTGAAGTCAAGCGGTCTTTCGCAAATGCGAGAATCGGGGCTTTCCAATCTATTTTTACCAAAACCGGGGCAAATATGGAACAGGCTGACGACAATTCAAACAGACTGACGGATTTGCAAGCCAATCTTTTGCTGAATCCATCAATTATTTTTCAATCCGTCATTTTTTTGCCATTCATTTTCAATTTTATGGATTTATCCGTCAGAAAATTCTGACGGATTTTTCGATGCAAAAAAATCACGGAGCTGCAAAAATGAAAATTTCATATTGATTCAGAAAAAAATTCCGGCTTCGGGAGACTGAAGCCTTGCATCTGACATAACGGTTCATCTACCTTTGCGACACCGGGAAACCTGACGTCGGATTGAATCCCGGGAAAGCTCTGGATCCGGAACAGGGCAACAACTCACATTTACAACAGAATCACTATGGAATCAATCAACAGAGTAGAAATCCTGGGCAATGTAGGAAACATCCGAATCCAGGAAGCCGGAGAAAGAAAAGTCATACACCTTTCGGTGGTCACCAACAGGGTGGCACGGAACAGAAACGGGGAGAACTATGTGGAGACCACCTGGCATCACGTGGAAGCGTGGGAAGGGCAGCAGAACATCGTGGATTTCCAGAAAATCACGAAGGGCTGCTGGGTGCGTGCCGTGGGAAGGCTGAAAACCAACAGTTACACCAACAGCGACAATGTGGAGAAGTACACTATGGACATTGTGGCATCCAGGCTTGAAGTGGTGGTGGAAGAAATGAAATAATTGTTACCTTTGCAAACCGGGAGGGGTGGATGTGGGAACGCTCCCGCATCCTCCTCCCATTCTCCGGAAACATTGGAAAAGGCTTCCTAAATCAAGTTTGCTATGGCAAGAAAATTACGCATTGCTTTTGCAGCACTGTTCTTTACCGGCATCACGCTTCTCTTTCTGGACCTGACAGGCGTACTGCACCGCTGGCTCGGCTGGATGGCAGAAATACAGTTCTTTCCGGCAGTACTGTCACTTTCAGTCGTGACCGTTGTCCTCACTGCGCTGGTTACCCTGTGTTTCGGTAGAGTTTATTGCTCCGTGATATGCCCTCTCGGAATTTTCCAGGACATCTTCTCCTGGATTCACGGGAAAACATCCAAGAAGAACAGGTACAGGTTCAGACACCTCAAGGCCCTGAACTGGCTGAGATATGCCTTGCTGGTGATTTTCATCGTCTTCTGTGCCCTCGGAGTCACATCCATTGCCGCGCTGATTGAGCCGTACAGCACTTACGGAAGGATAGTCAATGAGATTTTCGCCCCGCTGTACCGTGGCGTGAACAATCTGTTCGCAATGGCGGAAGACCACTTCGGAAGCTACACTTTCTACAACGCCGAGGTCTGGTTCAAGAGTGCGGCTTCACTTGCGGCTGCCGTATGCACTTTCCTGCTCCTGGGCTTCCTGTCCTGGAAATGGGGGCGCATCTGGTGCAACACCGTTTGCCCGGTGGGGGCTTTCCTGAGCCTGCTTTCCAGGTACAGCCTCTTCGCACCGGTCATCGACAACCGGAAATGCCGGAATTGCAGGCTCTGCGAAAAGAGGTGCAAAGCTTCCTGCATCAGCATAGACGACCACAAGATAGACTACAGCCGCTGCGTGGTGTGCCTGGACTGCCTTGAGGAATGTCAGCACGACGCCTTGCATTACAAGTTCCGCTATTCCGGAAAAAAGGGCACTGAAGCCACAGAAAGTTCGGAGGACAAGGGACGCAGGGATTTCATCAGGACGGGAGCCGTGGCAATCGGGGCAGCGGCACTCGGACCCATTGCCGGAGAGACTTATGCGCTCGCCGGAAATCTTTCCGAAGAAAACGCAGGCGGTACGGGAACCCGAAAGCCTGTCAAGCCTGCCGGTGCGGGAAGCCTGAAACATTTTACCGACCACTGCATAGCCTGTCAGCTTTGCGTTGGAGCCTGTCCGAACAATGTCCTGACACCGTCGAAGTCCCCTGCCACACTGATGCAGCCGGAAATGACATTCACGAGAGGTTACTGCCGCCCCGAATGTACAAGGTGTTCAAATGTGTGCCCGACCGGAGCCATCAGTCCGGTGACACGGGAGGAGAAAACGGCTATCAGCGTCGGTTATGCCGTGGTGGATTACGACCTTTGCATAGCTGACAGAGGAGAGGCATCCTGCGGGAACTGTGCGAGACACTGTCCCGCCGGTGCCATACGGCTTGTACACAAAGTCCCGGAGGACAATGAATCGGCAAGGATTCCGGCAGTGAACACAGAGAAGTGCATAGGCTGCGGAGCTTGTGAGTACAACTGTCCGGCGAAACCGGTCAAGGCAATAAAGGTGGAAGGCAGGGATGTCCATATCGTTCAGTAACCGTTAAAAAGGAGTTTGTTATGAAACGCAGAGATTTTCTGAAAGTCGGTTCCGGCTCGTTGGCAGCCCTGGCTTTCGCGGGAACGGGGATTTCCCGTGCCCAGGAAGCCCACCAAGGCGGACAGGACAGTATGACTTTCCGCAAGGACAGGAAGAACGGGGAAGACATAAGCCTGCTCGGCTACGGCTGTATGAGATGGCCTGTGCTGCAAGGGGATGGCGGAGTGAAAGTCGTAGATCAGGAAAAGGTCAATGAACTTACCGACTACGCCATAGCCCACGGAGTGAACTATTTTGACACGGCACCTATATATCTGCGCGGGCAGAGTGAGAAATCCACCGGCATCGCGCTGGCAAGGCATCCGAGGGACAAATGGAAGATTGCCACGAAACTGTCCAACTTCCAGGACTGGAGCCGGGAAGCATCGATGAAGATGTACGAGGATTCTTTCCGCAACCTTGGAGTGGACGTGATCGACTACTATCTCCTACATTCCGTCGGCGACGATATGGAGGATTTCAACAAGAGGTATGTGGAAAACGGTATGCTGGACTTCCTTCTCCGGGAAAGGGAGAGAGGCAGGATAGGCCATCTGGGATTTTCCTTCCACGGAGACCGCAGGATGTTCGACTTGCTTCTCGGGACGCACGAAAAGTACGATTGGGACTTCATCCAGATACAGATGAACTATCTGGACTGGGACTATGCGGGCACAGGCAACTGCAACGCCAGCTATATGTACAGGAAACTTGAGGAAGCGGGAATACCTGTAATCATTATGGAACCACTGCTCGGAGGACGGCTGGCAAACCTGTCAGACAGCGTGGAGGAAAAACTGCGGATGAGAAACCCCTATGCAAGCGCTGCAAGTTGGGCATTCAGGTTTGCAGGCAGTTGGGACAACGTGCTCTGCGTGCTGAGTGGAATGACTTATATGGAGCACCTCGCAGACAATCTGCAAACTTTCTCCCCACTCAAATTTATGGACGAGGGCGAGAAGGAATTCCTTGCCAGGATCGCGAAACTCATACACGACTATCCCACAGTTCCCTGCACAGCCTGCGACTACTGTATGCCCTGCCCTTACGGAGTGGATATCCCGGGGAATTTCAGGCACTACAACAAATGCGTACAGGAGGGATTCGTGGACCTGGCACCGGATGCGGACAAGGAAGACGAAGCCGATTTCAAAAGGGAGATGAAAGAGTTCCGTGCCAACCGCCGGAAATACCTCATCAGTTATCAGAGGGATGTGCTGAGGGAAGAGCGTGCAAACAAGTGCATAGGCTGCGGGCGATGCAAGACGCACTGCCCTCAAAACATAGACATCCCGCACGAACTCAGGAAGATAGACCTTTACGTGGAGAATCTCCGCAGAAGCCTTGGAGAATAAACACTATCTTACCTTGTCAGAATGAATATCCCAGAGTGACACCGACGCTGTTGGCTATTGTGGCTGACCCAAACAGATAGGAAGCATCAAGGGACACACCAAAGAAACTCAGCCCCACTCCCACAGATGCATAGGATGGAATAGATGAGGTGCCACCATAACGGTAGCCGCAGCGGAGGGTCAGCATCGACCTGAAACTATAAACGGCAGCCAGGGAAACAGAAGCAGACTTGCTGAAAAAATACCAATTCGTTCCGGACAGGATTTCCAACAAATTTTCTTCATCCCAATTTTTGGAATACCCTGCTTCGAAGTTCAAATGGGCAGGAAGTTGGAATTTGTTTCCGGACACGGAAGTCACAGGTGTTCCAAGAGAATAGACCCCGGCACTTGACATAAATCTGTGACCGTTTCCGAATGGGACTGACACACTGAGGGTGACGTCTGCTGCGAATACATTGTAGGATTTGGATTCATACAGTTTCTCATTGAGAAAATGCACATTCACACCTGCGGATAACAACTTGATTGGCCTGTACCCGAATCCGACACTCGCCTGAGTCTGCCCGGGTCTGAATGTCCCGGTCTGTGTACCGCTGTTGCCGTAAGAGTTGATTTCTTTGCACAAGCCATATCTCACTGCAGCGGCAATGGCGTATTTTTCCTTGATTTTATAGAAAGAGCCTACGGCAAAATATGATATGTGCTCCTCAGAAGGGGAAAATAGCATCCAGGAGGCTGAGCAGTCCATCCTTTCAGTCCCCATTACTGCCATCGAGGGATTGGAAAATGCAGACCACGCTGAACCGTTTCTTCCGGAAATATTGAGACCTGCCACACCCGAGACGGAGGCTGAAGGGTTCGTGAGAGAAAAAGTCATTGCCTCATTCTGCGCCCGAAGCTCAGATATCCCCGAGATCATCAATGCTGCCGACAATAGCGTAATTTTTATCAAACTTTTCATCTATAATTTCACAATAGTTTTTGTGCATTCATCATCTTCAGTCAGGACATTGACGCGGTACATACCGGGGGCGAAATCCCGGAGGTCAATTTTAAGCGGTTTGAACGCCCCTACGAGCGACTCTTTCTCCATCACAATCTTTCCACCGGAAGAGTATATCCTGACTACGGTATTCTTGAGTTCTCCAGTCCGGATGTTGAGATAGTCTGAAACAGGATTCGGGTACATCTCCGCAACATTGCCGGGATCCTTGACCATTACCTCGATTTTCGCATCAACCATCGCACTGTAGGCGTCTTTTG
>JBJEJT010000259.1:0-2592 GCA_051878255.1 Candidatus Cryptobacteroides sp.
AGTGGGGATTGCCGTAGGCATTGCCTTCGGGGTCAGCATAGGCGCCCTCTGCAATATGGTTGTCAGGAGGCTGGACGTTGCGTAGTGGATTAAGTAATCCTCAAAAAAAATAACTTGCATCATCTTTGAAAATCTTTCCGGTTCATATCACTAAGTAAGAAACAGGGATACGTGAGAATCACATTCCCCTCCAGTCCCGATATTCGTCGCAATGCCGCAAAACATACCGGCAGGCGGAGGTTCCCTGATAATTCCGGACGACTTCAAGGCGGAGTTGCAGACGAAGCAGTTCCTGGGCTTTCACTTCCCTGCTTCTTATCATTGCGAGGCCCTCGTGGATGAAAACTTTGCCCAGGCAGATATTATTCAGTGACTTGCAGTCTCCGGCAGCCTCACCCGTGGAGTACCCAGTCAGGGTCCACGCACTGGAAAAAGAAGACTTGAGTCCTACTCCATATCTTATCTTCGCCTGACCTTTTTCATCGGGACCGGAATTGCCGGACATTATCCTTTCACATTCCTCCATCTGCCTTGCGAATGAAAGCTTGTAGTTTGGGAACTGGTAACCCTGGACCTGCCTGTAGTTGAGGAAAGGGTCCTGGTTCATATATCGTGCAGTATTCAGGCGGTATTGATATGCAGATGGGACACGTTCCAATATCCGGACGGCATCCGAATATCTCATATCACGGAGGCATTTGGTGCCTGCCACATCCAGGAAATATGACTTTTCCGTATAGCCACGCTCGTCCAGAAACATCTCCAGTGCGGTCCTGGGCTTGTCAAGGGACTCCACGTATGCCACTATATCCACATCCCCGACCTTTTCGTCCAAAAGGTTGAACAAACCGTTTGAATAGTCGAAATCATTGAAATAAACCGTGCTTAGCCTATATTGGCTCATCGTAAGGACCGCCGTATGCCCATTGTCCCAGACCTGTGCCGCATCCACGCAATTCAGCAAACGGTTGTCAGCCATATTTGCAAGGCGTATCGCGAGAACCGGCATCCCTCTGTCTATCATTCGCGGACATACTTCCCCAAGCAGGATTTTCTTGAGCATATCATTCCAATAGTAGTAGCTCGTATTGGACCTCAGGTACCAGTTCTCCTTTATCGTCTTCTTCCTGATCTCCTCCGTCAGATTGCCCACGATCTTGGCATCCAGCCATTGGAGGTCCCTCAGCAGGCGGTTCAGGTATGCCGCATTGTATGCGGAATTCTTTGCATCGAGATATATGGACAGAACCCTGATTGACTCGCGTATGAACTCCGTTCCCGGAGCGACTGATGCAGCCTGGACTTCCAACGAGGCAGCCTTTGGACGTCCGCTGAAGTCCAGAGCCAATGCCTTGAGATAATGCCACAAGGCGGGATTCTCACAAACGGGATTGGAAAGGGCAAGTTCAGATATGCGGCACACACGGTCTGCATCCACCAGGTTCACCACCTGCTTCCCCATCCTTGCCCCGTAGGTCTCGCAAGAGCAATTATGCGAAGTGTGCCAGAAGAACCAGTCCTGCATCATCTTCGGGATTTCCCTATGGTTGGGATAGTAGCGTACTATGTCCTCGACAAGGTCCAGCCTGCCGACATCTTTTCCCATCCTCTTGTAGCAGAAGAGCAATGAACCCAGGTCTCCCCTCTCCCTATATATCTGCAATGCCGTGTCAATGTATCCCAATTCGAAATATGCCCTTGCGACATAGCCCAGACACATATCCCCGACGACGCCCTCGCCAATTCCCTTCCCCATCTCCGACCAGAACGAATACATCCTTACGTAGTCCCGGAGCGAAGTCATAGCCCTGATTGCCTGCAACGCATATCTTTGGGACAGTGGACCTCCTGCCCGGGCTTGGGCAATGCTTCTGTCTCGTATGTCCTCCAGAGTCATCGACACCCCGTCCTCGCCGCTGGGATAATACCATCTGGAATTATAATGCTCCCTTGCAATCTCACACTGCCTGGCAAGGCTCAGATAAGCCTCGATTTCACAGGGAGCCAATCCCGGGCTTTCGAGTACCTTCTGCCAATCTTCCGAGAGCAGATCCGGTTTGTCCGGCGAATCAGTTCCGGAAGATGGGTTCCATATACGGAGCAGGAAATAATCTGCTGGATAGAACCAGTATGGTCCGCAGGCGTGGACTTGGGGCTGACAGATGAACAACAGGCCGAGGAGACCCAGGCAGAAACGGCTCGGGCGTAAATGACCCCGGCAGCCGCTATTGATATATGCTTTCGATTTCATTGCTGGTGTATCTGGAAAGGTTGGTGGAATCGAGATGATAAATGATATTGTTGTGAGGGGCATCGCCCAGGACTTTTTCCGCAAGTCTCTTTACCTTGATAATCTCTTCGATTTGCGAGCATTCACGACGAAACGATTCCCCTGCCTGAAGTGAATCCACCCGAGCCTCGCGTCCAAGTCCCGTGAATTCTCCGTCCCGGAAGAACACTGTCCACGAAAATGTCGGATAGGCGAGGTCGAAATGCCGGGACGTGCAGCCCTTCTTGAGATACTTGCAGACGTCCTCATAGTCCAGGATCGAGTTTCGGGTGTTCGGATTCTTGACGGAACCAGTGTTGTAC
>JBJEJT010000260.1:0-2588 GCA_051878255.1 Candidatus Cryptobacteroides sp.
TCCCGAATCTATGATGATGGTGTCGTCCTCTTCGATAAGAGATGCGGCGTATTTTCCCAGGATTTGCTTCTCCCGGGCGTGAATCATCTGCTTGCTCTTGATAGAGGGGTCGTCATACCCTTCCTGCTGAATGATTATGGCTCCGCCCTTCACTCTCACCAGCAGCTGCTTCTCTTCAAGTATGGCGAGATCCTTTCGGATTGAAACCTCGGAAACCCCGAATTCTTCCACAAGGTCAGAAATCATTACCTTGCCTTTGTCGTGCAAAATGTTGAGTATGAGACTTCTCCTCTCCTCTGTTCCAAAATTACGCTTCATAGATATCTGTAGTTGCTCGAAAATCACATTTTCGAAAGTAAAGTTACACTTAAAAAATGAATTTTGCAATTTACTTTCATAATTTAATTTTTCGTAATGTAAATTACATTAAACTTTCGAAAGAAAAGCAAAAATTTGCCATAAAGTTAAATTATTTTCAATTTATTTTATAAAAAATTTTGAAAATAAATTTATGGGGTTTATTTTTGTGCAAAATCAAGTCCGGATTTTAACATACAGTACTATGATACCTATAGATAATAACACTATCAGAGAGATTTTGCATCAGCCTCAGATGTGGTTGATGACCTATGACATCATCTGGTCTCGGAAAGAGGAAATCGGGAGATTCCTCGAATCAAACGGAATTGACTGCAATACGGAGATTATCCTCACCGGTGCCGGTACTTCAGATTTCATCGGGCAGGCAGCTTCGTGTATTTTCACCAAGTCCGGCTTCACAAATGTCAGGGCAGTAGCTACAACCGACATAGTCTCTGCTTGCGAATCTTTCATTTCGAAAGCTCCGAAACTGTTCATTTCTTTCGGGCGTTCAGGAGACAGTCCTGAAAGTGTGGCTGCCTACAACATCGTGCGTGCCTATTGTCAGGATGCCTGGCATCTGATTATCACCTGCAACCCCAAGGGCTACCTCGCTATGGTGGCTGATCCTGCCAAAGACCTTGTAATCGTCCTGCCCGACGGAACCAACGACAGGAGCCTTGCGATGACCAGCAGTTTCTCATCGATGCTCGTTGCCAGCATACTTTGCAAAAATATCAGGCAGATTGACCAGGAACGTGCAAAACTTGAAGCTGCTGCCCGTTTTGCCTCTTCAATCCTCACCGAAGATAGCCTTGAGGTTATACGCTCCTTTGCGGGCAGGGACATAAAGAGGGCGGTTTTCCTCGGTTCCGGTGCCCTCAAAGGCATTGCCTGCGAATGTCATCTGAAACTCCAGGAACTCACGGACGGACAGGTTATGTGTGCTTTCGACTCTTTTATGGGCCTGAGGCACGGACCGAAGGCGGTCATCAACGAAGAGACTCTGGTGGTGTATCTGCTTTCCGATGATCCATACACCCACCGCTATGAACTGGACCTGGTGTCCCAGGTGAATGGACAGAACCATCCTGCCGCACAGATCGTCGTATCCCTCACTCCTTCCCTCATCCAGGAGAGGATGGATCTGGAAATCATAGCAGAACCTTGCCCTGAACTTCTTGCGGGAGAGTATAAATATGTTCCTTATGTCATTGTGGGACAGTTGCTCGGCTATTTCTTCTCGCTTTCCAGGAATCTCTGCCCGGACTCGCCTTCAGTGCGTGGAACAATCACCAGGGTGGTGAGTGGAGTGAAGATTTACGATCTGCCAAAATAGATGATGTTGAAATTTTCAAATGATTGCTAAACATTCAAGTATATGGAAAACAAACCAAAACTCAGGCAGTTGCTCGACAGAGTGCAGGAATTGACAGACGCAGGCCACAAGCCTATGTCCCTGCTGGCAGTATGTCCGAATTCCCCGGCTGTCATCAAGGCTGCTTTCCGCGCCGCAAAGCGCAACAATGCCCCTATAATGTTTGCCGCGACCCTGAATCAGGTGGACTGTGACGGAGGCTACACCGGAATGACCCAGCAGGATTTCGTCAGGGTTATGGATGCCGAAGCCCGCCGCAACGACTACACCGGTCCTTACATCGCTGCCATAGACCACGGCGGTCCCTGGCTCAAGGATATCCAGACCATTGAGATGTGGCCCTATGAAAAGGCTATGGATGCAGTCAAGAAATCTTACGAGGCAGCTCTTCTGGCAGGCTATGAACTTATCCACGTGGACCCTACAGTGGACCGTTTCCTACCTAAGGGCGAGACCATCAGCATTGACACCGTGGCAGAAAGGACCATTGAACTCATAACCCATATCGAGAATTTCAGGAAGGAAAGGGGACTGCCCCGCATCGCCTACGAGGTGGGTACCGAAGAAGTGCACGGTGGTCTTGCCGATGAGACGGTATTCCGACGTTTCCTCAAACTGCTCAAGGAAGGACTCGAAAAGAACGGCTGTCCAGACGCCTGGCCTTGCTTCGTGGTGGGCAAGGTGGGTACAGATCTCCATACCACTTTCTTCGACCCTCAGGTTGCAAGGGACCTGACTGCCATAGTGCGGGAATACGGCAGCTACATCAAAGGTCACTACACCGACGATGTGGAGAATCCTGAAGAATATCCTCTCGCAGGTATGGGAGCCGCGAATGTGGGTCCTGAAT
>JBJEJT010000261.1:0-2583 GCA_051878255.1 Candidatus Cryptobacteroides sp.
ATTCAAGACTGTTTTCACCACGCCTGTCGCAGCAATGCTCACGATAGGTTTTTCCGGACTTATCTTCGTCATCACTGCCTATATGACCTGGATGCCTGCCTACCTGCAGGAGGAATTTGGGCAGAGCCAGGCTGCCGCCGGGTTCAATTCGATGTTCTGGACCTATGTCGCAGCCTTTGCGGGCGTGCTGCTCGCCGGTTCCCTTTCGGACAGGCTCTCCCTCAGGAACAGGAAGGCAAGGATGCTCCTGCAGGCGGCGGGACTCATCCTGGGTGCTGTCCCACTGTTTGTCATCGGAGAATGCAATGTGCTCTGGGTGCTCTATCTCTGCTTTGCTCTTTGGGGTTTCTTCAGGGCATTTTTCGATGCCAACACCTATTCTGTCCTGTACGACGTCACGCCCTCCCGTCTGCACGCTTCCTGTTCCAGTGCAATGATAACCACCGGCTTCGCTGTCGGTGCCCTTGCCCCGCTGATTCTCGGGGCGATGAAGCAGAGTCTTGGCAGCCTGCGTGCCACTTTCCCTGTCTTGGGGGTAATCTGGCTCTTATGCGGGCTTATGATGGCGAGCGTCGCCCTCAGGTGCTACCAGAAAGACTACGATAGGAATATAACTGAAGAAAAGATATGAAAGCCGATTTGAAAAAACGCAAGCCGAGGGCAGGACTGATGCTCATTGCTTCGCCCAGGTTCAAGAATCTTTCGGGTCCCAGACGGGGTTCGTATGCCCAGAAAAAGGAAGTTGTTTCCAAAGAGATAATTGCTTCTCTGGATTTCCTGGATTTGGAATATCCTGGAATCGTTTACGAGAGGGAGGATGCCCGCAAGGCAATGGACCTGTTCTACAATGCCAAAGTGGATTTCATAATAGCCGAATTCCTTTCCTGGAGCGAGGACTTCGCCTGGATACGCTTTCTGCGTGACTGTCCGGACATTCCTATCATCTTCGTGAATGTGGCAAAGGACAGGATGGCTTTCGAAAACACTCTCGATGAGGACGATTTCATCGAATACCTCTGTTCGGGCACCCTTGTCGGCTCTCTCGAGGCGTCGGGCTCCCTGCGCCGCGTCCCACGCAACAGGGTGAAGACGGTGATGGGCACAAGGGCACAGGTAAATGAAAAGATCAGGATATTTTCCCGCGCAGCCAAAGCCAGGGCGATTCTCAAAGACTCCAACCTCGGACTTATGGCGAATATGAACGAGGCGATGTGGTCCACCTACATAGACAATTACGACCTTTTCACAAAGATAGGTCCGGAGATTCATTACCTTCCATATTCGGACTACAAGGAGTTCATCGACAATCTTGACGAGCCCGAGGTCGAGGAATATGCCGGAGAACTCGCTTCAAGATACAGGATGATGGACGATGTCCAGAGGGACAAGTTCCTCGGATGCGTCCGTGCTTCCCTGGCGCTCAAGAATATGGCAAGGGACAATGACATAGATATGATGATCTATAACGACATTGACCAGGCGACGTTCAAGGTAGGTGGCTGCCGTGCCGGTTTCTACCACGACTGGTTCAATGAGAATATGAGCATTCTCGTTCCGGAGGCGGATATGGGAGCCGGGATAACCACTTTTGTGCTGAAACTCATTTCCGGGGAGCACGTGAATTTCATAGAGCCTTTCCACATCGAAGACGATTTCGGAACATTTGCCGGAGGCCACGCCGGACCGAACGACCACAATGACCCGAAGTGGCAGCAGAATGTGCTGATTGCCCGCGATGTCCGTTTCGCAAAAACCAAATGGAAATATGCCGGAGCGCCTTTCGGGTGGTACAGGATAAGTCCCGGGCTGAAGACGGTGGCAGGGCTGTTTGAAGAGGACGGGAAATACAAGCTCGTGTGTTTCCTGGTGGAATCCCTCCCGGGAGAACATATCCTCGCAACTTATTCCCACAGCATATTCAAGCCGCAGGTGCCGGTCAAGGAACTATTCGAAAGGGTCCTGAAAGTCGGCGTCACCCAGCATTATGCCATAGCCGACGGGGACTGGCGCGAGGAACTTGCCGATTTCGCGCAGATTATGGATTTTGAATTATATGACATCCGATAGGAGGGACCGGAAATGAGTTTTATGTATAACCCTTTTCCTTTCGATGACCCCAGACCGGTCAATCGTCCGGAAATCAGAAAAGAGACAACCGATGCCATTGTCGGGGGTGGAACCCCAGCGGTTGTGTCGAGGCTGGCGCGAGGCATCGTCCCGTCCTGTCGGCAGGCGAATGTCGTGGTTGCTTTTGACGGTTACACCACGGCAGTCTGGGAGCAGGCGCTGAACATCCTTGCCAGGGAATGTAGCCTTGCCGGGGTGGAGTTTGTTTCCATAGACCAGAATGATGCCTGTTTCAAGTCGGGTGCAGAGATCGATGCCATCATCGACCCGCTGCTCGAATGGGACACCACGGTGGACCCCACCCTGCTTTTCGGCAGAATCTACAAAGGCGGATACGAGGGGCTGCTCGACGAGGGGAAGACCGCTGCATTCGAGAAAGGATTGCTTGGACTCAAACAGGGGAGGGGCAGGCTCGTCGCCGTTTACGGTTACGGATGCCTTATCCCGCGCCTGAGG
>JBJEJT010000262.1:0-2573 GCA_051878255.1 Candidatus Cryptobacteroides sp.
CTGTAGTTGAAGTAGCGCACACCGACGTCCTGTATCTCGACTACAACGCCATTCAGACCCTGCAATTCCTCTGCGGAAAACTCGATGTGGTTGGTGTCCGGCGTAAGTTCGGTGTCCCTGGGCGAAAAGACCGTGGTCAGGTTGCCCCTTTCGCGGAAAAGTTCGTACATATAGCTGCCTCTTGCAGTGTCCCAGCAGTTCTGGGTGCAGAAACAAGCGACCCTGCCTTCGAGCAGGGCCTTGTCCAGCTGGTCTTCCAGCGGTGTGGTTCTGAATGAAAACATCAGCCTATGATTTTCTTTGCAATTCCGATGACCTCGGCTGCAAGTGCGTTTGCGGCATCCTCAGTCGCTGCCTCGGCGTAGATTCTGATAATAGGTTCGGTGTTGGAACGGCGCAGATGCACCCATTCTTTCCTCTGTTCAAAAGAGATTTTCACGCCATCGACAGTGTTTACGTCTTCGTTGGCATATACGTTCTTCACCTCATTGAGTATCTTGTCGATGAGGCTGCTGTCGGAAAGGTCTATCCTGTTCTTGGTAATGACGTACTGCGGATAGGTCTTCCTGAGGGCTGAAACGCTCATCTTCTTGTGTGCGAGGTTGCTCAGGAAAAGTGCCACTCCGACCATCGCGTCGCGTCCGTAGTGCAGGGCAGGGTATATCACGCCTCCGTTGCCCTCTCCGCCGATGATGGCTCCACACTCTTTCATTTTTGTAGTAACGTTCACTTCGCCCACCGCTGCGGCGCTGTATTCTCCTCCGAATTTTTCGGTCACATCCCTCAGCGCCCTGGATGATGAGAGATTGGATGAAGTCGTGAACCTGTACGGAGCACAGACTTTGTCAAGTGACTTGCCGTTTTCGAGTGCTTCGTTGTAGGCGCGTCCAAGCAGGTAATCGGCAACGCTCACGAGGGTGTATTCCTCTCCGAAAGGCTTGCCGTCTTCGCAGATGAGGGCGAGGCGGTCCACATCCGGGTCCACTGATATTCCGAGATCGGCCTTTTCGCGTACCACGGCTTCGCTCAGTTCCACGAGGTTTGCAGGCAGGGGTTCTGGGTTGTGGGCAAATTCTCCGGTAGGCTCGCAGTTGAGTTCAAGGCATTTCACTCCAAGTCTCTTGAGCAGGCGCGGCATTATTATGCCTCCCACGGAATTGACGGCGTCCAGGACCACAGTGAATCCGGCTGCCTTTATTGCCTCTGTGTCCACTGCCGGGAGCCTGAGCACCGCATCGAGGTGCTCGTCTGTGAAGTCGTGTTCCTCCACCACTCCGAGTTCCTCGACGGTGGCGAAGTCGAATGTTCCGTTTTCAGCGCACTCGAGTATCGCCGCCCCCTCTTCGGCGTTGAGGAATTCGCCTTTCTCGTTGAGAAGTTTGAGGGCGTTCCACTGTCTCGGGTTGTGCGAGGCTGTGAGTATGATGCCGCCGTCGGCACCTGCGAATGTCACAGCCATCTCGGTGGTCGGGGTGGATGCGAATCCTGCCTTGACCACGTCCACTCCGCAGGCAATCAGGGTGCCGCAAACGATATTCTCCACCATCTCCCCACTCAGGCGTGCATCTTTCCCCACCACGACTTTATAACGTGCCCCCTCCGGCTTGGGGAGCCTCTCGCGGAGCTTGCAGCAATAGGCGTAAGTGAATTTTACAATATCTACCGGGGTCAGTGAGTCTCCCGGTTCGCCTCCGATTGTCCCTCGGATTCCTGAGATGGATTTGATGAGTGTCATAATTCGATGTTTTTATGAGGCGGCATCCCGATAATGCCGTTTTGCACAAAGTTAGCCATTTATTTCAGAAATACGAAAAAGACAGCCAATATGAGGCAGAGAAATGCCGCAAAATGGTTCCATTGCAGGGGCTGACCCTTGAAGAACACCGTAACCAGCACCGTGAATACGGTCAGCGAGATAACTTCCTGTATCACTTTCAGTTGCATCAGGGAGAACGGACCGCCGTTGCCCTCGAAGCCTATGCGGTTTGCCGGCACCTGGGCGCAGTACTCGAAAAAAGCCACGCCCCAGGAGAACAGGATGATGAGAATGAGGGGCCATCCGGTCGAAATTTTCATCTCCTGAAGTTTCAGGTGTCCATACCAGGCGAAAGTCATAAAGACATTGGAACAAATCAGCAGAAGAACAGTCCATATAGTTTTTGCCATAGTCGTTGAATTTTGAGCCGCAAAAATAGACATATTATTCATTAAATTATTTCAATGATTGCTAAATGTTCAGAAAAAATTTGGAGAATAAGAAAAAATGCGTACCTTTGCAGTCCCAAAATAATGCTGGGTTCGTATAACGGTTAGTACTCAAGATTCTCAATCTTGCAATAGGAGTTCGATTCTCCTACCCAGTACAAAAAAGAGTCAATCGCTGGTTGGCTCTTTTTTTATGCTTACACCCCGTCTCCGGAGTCTTCATTTGGCTCAACGTAAAATTTGGGCTCAACGTAAAATCCCGGTTGATTTGCATTTTTTGTGCGTCTGAGACACAAAGCAGGCGGAGCAGCCCTGGGCTGAGCTGCGCAGCTTGCTTTGAGCAGCCGGCGGGCGTATTTGCCGGCTGC
>JBJEJT010000263.1:0-2572 GCA_051878255.1 Candidatus Cryptobacteroides sp.
ATCCATTTTCATTCTCGTGGACGGCTTGAAAAAGTCATGGGTGTTTCATAACAATTATGGTATTAGTTCAACAATCTGAGTATGTCGTTTCCGAAAGCCAGGATCATAAGTCCGAAAATCAGGATCATCCCTATTATCTGCATCACGGTCAGGAACCTGACCCCCGGTTTGCGGCGGGTGATCATCTCGTAGAGTATGAACACTGCGTGTCCGCCGTCCAGCGCCGGAATCGGGATGAGGTTCATCACTCCGAGCATAATGGAGAGCATCGCAAGGATGTTCAGGAAAGAATACCAGTTCCAGCGTGAAGGGAAGACCTGTCCTATGGCTATGAAACTGCCCACAGACTTGTATGCCTCGGTGCTCGGGGTGAACACGAGTTTCAGGTCCTTGACATAGCCTGAAATGGACTCGAAAGTGTAGCCTATCCCGGCAGGAATCGCCTCGAGCACGGAATAATCCCTCACCTTGATTGACGGGGATTTTGTTATGACCCCGATACGGCCGAGCGTGTCCACTGCCACGTCCATAAGCAAAGTGTCAGTGCCTCTGACAATGAGGGCAGACACCGACGCTCCGGAATGTTCCGCAAGTATGGGTCTGGCATCCTGGAGATAAGGAGCCGGAACCGAATCCAACCCAATGATCCTGTCCCCTTTCCGCAACTCTCCGCCGAAATTCACCGAAGCCGGAGGAATGCTGTCCACTATGAAAGGCAGCGCGATGTCGAACATACCAGGGGAATTGAGCATTTCCGCCACCCTGTTCCTGTCGAGATAGAGATTCAGGGTGTCCCCGTCCCGGAGCAGAGTCACACGGCTGACATCGTTGCGTACCATATCCACCTGGAGCATACCGAAGTTCTCCACCGGCTCCCCGTCCAGGGCGAGTATGTGGTCTCCGGTGCGGAAGCCCATATCATAAGCCAGTTCGTTCACATAGATGTCGCTGCCGTCGTTGCTCAGATAGGACTGCCCCCAACCTGCAAGTATCCCTATGTACACTATGATTGCGAAAATGAAATTGAAAAGCACTCCGCCCAGCATCACGATCAGTCTCTGCCAGGCAGGCTTGCTGCGCATCTCCCAGGGCTTCGGTTCCGACTTGAGGGCATCGGTGTCCATAGACTCGTCCACCATTCCCGCGATTTTACAATAGCCCCCGAGTGGGAGCCACCCTATTCCGTATTCCGTTTCTGAATTCTTGGGTTTGAACCTGAACAGGGCTTTGCCGCCGACATCGAAGAAAAGATAGAACTTATCGACACGTATCTTGAAAAGTTTGGCAAAAGTGAAATGCCCCAACTCGTGAAAGAGAATGAGGACGGAAAGTGCGAGTATTACCTGCAAAGTCTTAATCAAAACTGTCATATCATCGACTCAGGTTTCGCAAGTCTTGATTATTTGATTGAAAGTTCATTGGAAAGACTTGCGAAACTTTTCCAACGCACCTTGCTTTTTTTTCCACCGCCGCCCCTGCCCGGATTCCTCCCCTCGGAGGCTTCGTGGGGTTGAAGCCCTCCCGGGCGGAGTTTCACACCTGCGGAACCTGAATCATTGATCCCGCGAGCCTCACTGCCTCGTCATTTGTGTTGTAAATGTCTTCAAGCGAGGGTTTTGCAATATGCGGCACCGCTGCCATACATCTCGAAATTATGTCCGGGATGTCGTAGAAGCGGACTCTTCCCTTCAAAAATGCAGCCACAGCCACTTCATTGGCGGCATTCATCACGCACGCCAGGTTCCCACCGCCCCTGAGCGCCTCGTAGGAAAGCGCCAATGCCGGGAAACGGTCCATATCCGGGGCTTCGAAAGTGAGGGACCCGAGGGCTGCGAAGTCAAGTTTGCGGTTGGAAAGGCTGAGTCTCTGCGGAAAGGTGAGGGCGAACTGTATCGGCTCACGCATATCCGGACATCCCAACTGTGCAATGACTGCGCCGTCGGCATACTCCACCATTGAATGGATCACGGATTCCGGATGCACCACCACATTTATCCTGTCCGGCTCCACCCCGAAGAGCCATTTGGCTTCGATGACTTCGAAGCCCTTGTTCATCATTGTCGCCGAATCTATGGTTATCTTGTTGCCCATACTCCAGTTGGGATGTTTCAGGGCGTCGGCAGCCACGGCTTCGGCGATACGGGACTTCTCCCAGGTGCGGAAAGGACCTCCGGATGCCGTCAGATGGATTCTCTCGATGGCATTGCCCCCGGACCCCATAAGGCATTGGAAAATCGCCGAATGTTCCGAATCCACCGGAAGTATCCCCACCCTGTGCCTTTCCGCAAGGTCCATCACAAGTTCCCCCGCAGCCACGAGGGTTTCCTTGTTCGCCAAGGCTATGGTCTTTCCCGCCCGGATGGCTGCCACCGTGGATTGGAGCCCGCTGAACCCCACCATAGATGTCAGGACAATGTCGATGTCGGAAGACGACACCAGGTCACAGACCGACTGCATACCCGCAAAAACCTTTATCATTTTCGGCTGCAGGGCTTCGGAGACCTTGGAATAAAGCGCCCCGTTGCAAATCACCACGTTATTGGCATCAAACTCAATAGCCTGTTCGATGAGC
>JBJEJT010000264.1:0-10607 GCA_051878255.1 Candidatus Cryptobacteroides sp.
ATGTCTTGCGGCAGGTCCTCGATTCTGTAGTCGTTGCCAAATGACTGTTCATCCAGCGTGAAAGCGCTGGCATTGAAATTGGCAATGTTGATTGCGAACCCGTCGTTGAACGTCACATCAGAAATTTGTATGATGTCGCCCATATCAGGCAGATTGTCGCTCAGAGGGAAGCTGTCGCTGAACCGGAAAGCGCAGGTGCCGTTTTCCAGTGCGGTAATCATATCTCCATCCAACCCCTTGAGCAAATCGTTGATGGTAATCGGAGCCGTCTTGCCCAGAGGAAGTTCGAGACCTTCACTTGCCAATGTGATTTCCGTGTCAAGCTTGTCAATGTCGTAATTCTTGTTCACGCAAGAACTCAGACCCAACGAAAGCATTGATGCCAAAACAGTTAGACAGGTGGTGGCAAAAATCGTTTTTTTCATATCGTTTAAAGAGTTGTTTTGTCTGTGCAAATAGCCAAATCGGCTACGAATTTAAGACTTATGCCGTTAATTGTCAATAGAAACATCCATCAAATCGGGAATTTTTTCCAGATACTTCCCCCGGAAACGAAAAAAGACCGTCAATAATGAAACTGACGGTCAGATGTTTTCTTCCGGAATTTCTCAGAAGTTCTCTTTGTGGAGTTCGAAATAAGCCTTTGCGTGTGCGCAGACTGGGCAAATCTCGGGTGCCTTGGTACCTACCACGATGTGTCCGCAGTTGCGGCATTCCCAAACTTTCACCTCGGATCTCTCGAATACCTGGGCAGTCTCCACGTTCTTCAGAAGTGCGCGGTAACGCTCTTCGTGACGCTTCTCGATAGCCGCTACGCCACGGAACTTCTCAGCAAGCTCGTGGAAGCCTTCCTCGTCTGCAGTCTTTGCGAATTCCGCATACATATCAGTCCACTCGTAGTTCTCGCCCTCAGCCGCTGCTGCGAGGTTCTCTGCCGTGTCTCCGATGCCGTTGAGTTCCTTGAACCAGAGTTTTGCGTGCTCCTTCTCGTTGTCGGCAGTCTCAAGGAAGAGGGCAGCTATCTGCTCGAATCCCTGTTTCTTTGCCTTTGAAGCGAAATAAGTGTACTTGTTACGAGCCTGTGACTCGCCAGCGAATGCTGTTTCCAGATTTTTTTCGGTCTGGGTACCTGCGTATTTGTTTGCCATAGTCAAAATTTGATTAACTGTTTTCAATCTTGGGAATCATCAAAAAACAAACCGCATCATCTTTGGAAATCCTTTCGCTTCCCCACCCTCGAAAATCCAATTCGAAACCTGATGCAACTTGCCTTTTCCATAATTCCTGCAAATTTATGAATCAGTTTTGAATTTGTCAAATCTGATGCGACTTATTTTTCGTAGTCTTCAGTCATCATTTTGCCGGAACCACCTTGATGAACTGTTTGGAGGCTGCCTCCCAGTCTTCCACCATTTTTTCTGCAACCGTGCTGCCGGTGAGCCTGAAATGTGTTTTCACCAGCCCGAGAACCTCCTCTTTCTCCCTCTCTTCTTCGAGCAGGGCGAGTTCCACCATATCCATATTGCAGTAGAAGTCGAAATCTCCGTCCGGATTCCATACATAAGCCACGCCACCACTCATACCGGCTGCGAAGTTCCTGCCCGTGCGTCCCAGCACCACCACGCGGCCTCCGGTCATATATTCGCAGCAGTGGTCTCCCGTGCCTTCCACGACCGCGTCCACTCCGCTGTTGCGCACGCAGAACCTTTCACCGACCTGCCCGCGTATGAACATTTCTCCGGATGTGGCACCATAAGCTATCGTGTTTCCGGCAATTATATTGTCCTCAGCCTTGAAGTCGGAGTCCCTGTCCGGGGTCACTATGATGCGTCCCCCACAGAGCCCCTTGCCCATATAGTCGTTGGCGTCGCCCTCGAGCCTGAATGTTATGCCCCGGCACAGGAAAGAGCCGAAACTCTGCCCGGCTGAGCCTCTGAAATGCAGGTCTATGCTGTCTTTCGGCAGACCTTTCTGCCCGTATTTGCGGGTGATGTAGCCACTGAGCATTGCTCCGACGCTGCGGTCGGTGTTCCTGACCTCCACCCCGAGACTGATGGTCCGGCGCGTTTTCAGGATCGGGGCAATTATGTCGAGTATTTCCCTGTCCTTCACCTGGTCGAGCTTGTGGTCCTGAGGCGTGGTGAACTGGCGGTCATTGCCCTGAGCCGCCTCCGGGATGTAGAGCACCTTGTCCAGCGAGACTTTGTTGGCTTTGGCTCCGGCAGGGAAACTGCGTTTGTGCAGCAGGTCCGCACGCCCTATGATTTCCCCGAGACTGCGGTAGCCCATAATCGCGAGGTATTCCCGCACCTGCCTTGCAATGAAGCGGAAATAGGTCTCGACTTGTTCCGGTTTCCCGGCAAACTTAGCCTCGAGTTCAGGTCTTTGGGTGGCAATCCCGACTGGGCAGGTGTCGGTGTTGCATCTGCGGCACATCACGCAGCCCATACACACCATAACTGCCGTTCCGAAACCATATTCTTCTGCACCGAGCAATGCCATAAACATCACGTCCCTTGCAGTCTTGAGCCCTCCGTCCACCTGCAGGCGCACTTTGCCACGGAGATTGTTTACCACAAGGGTCTGCTGCACCTGGGCAAGCCCGGTTTCTGCCGGACAGCCTGCGTATCTGACTGAACTTGCGGGACTTGCTCCCGTTCCTCCGTCTCCGCCGCTGATCAGTATCGCATCAGCCTTGGCTTTCGCCACTCCGGCTGCGATGGTCCCGACTCCCGCCTCGGAAACGAGTTTGACACTGATTCTTGCACTGCTGTTCACATTCTTGAGGTCGAAAATCAACTGTGCGAGGTCCTCGATGGAATAGATGTCGTGGTGCGGGGGTGGAGATATGAGGGTTATGCCCGGGACGGCGTGGCGGGTCTTGGCGATGAGCGAGTTCACCTTGAATCCGGGCAACTGTCCGCCCTCTCCCGGTTTTGCTCCCTGAGCCACCTTGATCTGGATTTCGTCCGCATTCACGAGGTAGAATGCGTCCACCCCGAAGCGTCCGGATGCCACCTGCTTGACCGCACAGCGTGTGGAGGTGCCGTCGGGCAGGGGAGTGTTGCGGGATGGGTCTTCTCCGCCCTCTCCGGTGTTGCTCTGCGCCCCTATGCTGTTCATCGCCAGGGCTATGGTCTCGTGGGCACTCCTGCTGATGGCTCCGAATGAGATCGCCTCGGCAACGAAACGGCTCATAATGTTCTCTTCGCTCTCCACCTCTTCCAGCGGGATGCTCTGCCTGTCGCTCTCGATTTCCATCAAATCCCTCAGATACATAGGGCTCTGACGGTTTTCCGCAGCGCTGCAGAATGTTCTGAAAGCATCCCTGTCGTTCTCGCGGACGGCTTTGTGGAGCAGGCGTATCTTTGACGGATCCCAGCCGTGCTGTTCCCCGTCCTTGCGCCAGGCGTAGCGTCCGAAATCCTGGAGGCTGTCCGAAACGCTCCCCGTCGTGGCTGAATCTTCCCGGCAGAAGGCATCCCTGTGTGCTTCCACTATGTCGGAGGCGATGTCCTCCATAGTGATTCCCTCGATCTGCGAAAGTCCTCCTCCCATATATCTGTCCAGCACTGAGGAACCCACTCCGAGACTTTCGAACAGGGCTGCTCCACGGTAACTGCGGATGGTGGAGATTCCCATCTTCGAGAGAATCTTGAGCATACCCTTGTTGATGGCGGAAATGTAATGTTCCTTTGCAGCCTGGTAGTCCAATTGGATGGATTTTTCCTCCACCAGCCTGCCCAGGATGCCGAATGCCATATACGGATTGACGGCACTTGCCCCGTAGCCGATGAGCAGTGCCACGTGCATCACCTCGAAGACCTCTCCGGATTCCACCACCACGGCAGTCTGCGCCCTCTTCCGGCAGTGGATGAGGTGGTGATGGACGGCTGCCATTGCAAGCAGGGACGGGATTGGAGCCTTGCGGGAGTCCACTCCCCGGTCGCTTATTATGATATAGTTGTAGCCGTCGTCCACGGCGTGTTCCGCACTGTTGCAGAGTCTTTCGAGGGCATCTTCAAGTGCCTTCTCTCCTCCTGCCACCTCGAAAGTCATAGGCAGCTTGATGGTCCTGAAGCCTTTGTAGCCCAGGTTGTCGAGGGTTTCAAGCTCGCTGTTGGAGAGTATCGGCGAACTGAGTTTCACCACCTTGCAGAGTTCCGGCGAAGGGTTGAGTATGTTGCCCTTGACGGCTCCGATGTAGCTGGTGAGGGACATAACGGACTGTTCACGGATCGGGTCTATCGGCGGGTTGGTGACTTGCGCGAACTTCTGCTTGAAATAGTTGAAGAATCTCTGTGGCTTGTTGGACAGAACCGCCAGAGGAGTGTCGTCACCCATTGCCGAAAGGGGCTCGCTGCTGTTCACTGCCATAGGCACGAGTATCTTGTCGATGTCTTCGCGGCTGTATCTGAATGCCCTGAGCATACTGTCGAAGTCCCCGACCTCGTGTGCTTCCTTGCGCCCGCTGCGTATGTCTTTGAGTATTATTCTGTTGGCGTGGAGCCATTCGGAGTAGGGATGTGCCGATGCGAGTTTGGCCTTGATTTCGGCGTCCTGCATAATCCTGCCCTCCACCGTATCGACCATCAGCATCTTGCCCGGTCTGAGCCTGCCTTTCGACGCAATCTGGTCGGCAGGGACGTCGCAGACCCCGGTTTCCGATGCCATAACCAACATTCCGTTGCGGGTGATGAAATATCTGCACGGCCTGAGTCCGTTCCTGTCGAGCATACCCCCGGCGTAGCGTCCGTCGGAAAAGAGTATGGTCGCCGGTCCGTCCCACGGCTCCGTGAAGATGGAGTGGTATTCATAGAAGCATTTGAGCCTGTGTCCGAGAGGGTTGCCTTCCTTGTAACTTTCCGGGACCAGCATCGCAAGGGTGTGGGGCAGGGACTGCCCGCAACGTGTGAAGAACTCCAGCACGTTGTCGAAAGAGGCGCTGTCGCTCATTCCTGCCTCCACTATCGGGCTCACGTTTTCGGTGATCCTGCCGAGGTTGGGTGTCTTGAGCAATGCTTCCCGGGTCTTGATCCACAGCCTGTTGCCACGTATGGTGTTGATTTCCCCATTGTGCCCCATCATCCTGAACGGCTGGGCGAGGCTCCAGGTCGGGAAGGTGTTGGTGGAGAAACGGGAATGGACCAGGGCGATGGCGCTGGTGAAATACGGGTCGGTAAGGTCAGGGAAATAGTCCCTGAGCTGGAGGGATGTTAGCATACCCTTGTACACCATAGTCCTCGTGGAGAGGCTGGCGAAATAGCAGGCGCTCTTGTCCCTTATGTCAGAGGCTGCCACCCTCTTTTCGATTTCCTTGCGGGCAAGGTAGAGTTTGTCTTCAAGGAGGCTGTTGTCGTCGCAGCCTACTATGAAAAGCTGGCGGATTTCCGGCTCCGATGCCGCTGCCATCTCTCCGAGAATTTCGCTCCTGACCGGGACTATCCGGCTGTGCATTATGGAAAGTCCTTGATTGTCAAAGCCCTCGTTGATGATTTCGGTGAATTTCACATTGTCCTCCGCAGCTTTGGGCAGGAACACCATTCCCACCCCGTAACGTCCCTTTTCGGGTACGGGTATGCCGTGGAGCAGAATGAACTCGTGAGGAATCTGCACGAGGATGCCTGCACCGTCCCCGGTCTTGCGGTCACCTCCCTCAGCCCCCCTGTGCGCCATATTCTCCAGCACGCTGAGAGCCTTGAGGATGATGTCGTGATATTTGCTTCCGTTGATATTGACCACCAATCCAACTCCGCAGGCATCGTGTTCATACTCAGGGCTGTACAGCCCTCCTGCCTGCAATCTGCCAAGTTCTGTCATAGGCAAAAAATTAAAACACTTCTACTGTTGCGGAACCCGCTTGTCCGCATATATCCGCAAATATATGCAATCTTCAAAAAATAACCTGCATCATCTGCGGAATTTTTTCTCCCGCAAGGTCAGCGGGCAGGCTGTATTCAGGATTCTAAGGATGTCGGACTGCAGCCCGTGATGGCAGTGAAATTTCTCCAGGCGGTCACTCTCGACCGGTAGCCTGCCATATAGAATATGTCCTGTATGTTTTCCCGGCTTCCGGATTCGATTGTCTGACGTACGAACTCCACTCTCTTGCGGTTTATCATATCGGAGTAGGAGGCATAGCCGAGATTCTTGATGGCTTTGTTGAGATAGGTGGTGTTGGTGCCCACCAGGCTGCAGAGCCGTCCCCTCGTCAGGTCCGGATTCTGCCATACCTCCGGATTCTCCATCACTATCCTCAGCCTTTCCGAGACTGTGCCGATGACTGGGCTTATGACGGGTTCCCCGACAGTTTCTGCATCTTTCCCCTCCTGTGCCGGCGGTTCGGGACCTTGCAGCGTCTTCTGGGGAACTTTCAGCCTGACCTTGAATTCCAGCGTGAGGATCACGGACGTGATGACAACGTAGAGAAGCAGATGCAGATAGATTGTCCATTTTATCCCGAAAAGCCTGTTCAGGGAGAAAGTCACGGTCATAGCCATCGCGATGAGGACGATGGCACGAATCCATCCTTTCGGGGCGCTGGAATCCCTCCAGTTGTAATGTATGAACATCAGCCAGATGCCGTAGGGGATGAAGATGATTGCGAGGATGACACGGAGCAGCACGTCGGAGCGGGTGATGTTTTCCAGGATTTCCGATGGGGTGCGCAATTCTATGAATCCGAAAGGGGAGAGTGCTGCCAGCATCAGGGAAAATGTGAGCCAGGGAGCGAGGATGGCAAGCAGTCTCCTGGCATTGAGCCAGTTGGGGCGCAGCACTTCCAGCGGATAGAGAAGCAGCAGGAAGAACACCACGAACCCGGTCAGAATCTCACCGGTTCCGAGCACGTGTTCCCCTTTCACATACAGTCCGTTCAGCATCAGGGGCACCACCACTGCGATTACGGCTGCCGAAAGCAGGAAGAACACTGCAATCAGGAGCCTGGACCTGTCCTGGTGATGCTTCCGACTGACAAGCATCATTATTCCTGCCGCAAGTTCGAGCAAACCTGTCAGGCAATACAAAATTATGTACGTCATATATCTTACTCAAGTTCACTGAGGTAGGGGCTGCCTGCCCCTATGTGATGTCCGGGAACGGAACCGGATGCAAATATACGAAATTTGTATGAAAACGGACTCATTGTACCGGCATTGATGAACCGGTTGAGGATGGGTATGGCAATGCCCTCTTCCGATGGCGGAGGGGCAGGTCAGGAACGGCTGCCCCGTATGTCCTTGACCGCCTTGAACATTTCGCTCAGGACGAGCGTGCAGATGGACAGGCAGGCAACGGAAAGCCATTGGACCGCGGAAAGCGTGGACAGTCCCAGCAGAGACATCAACCCCGGGACGAGCATCACGCAGAGCGTGAGCGAGAGCGTCAGGGCAATGGCAATCCACAGCCACCTGTTGCTGAAAAACCTGTGGTAGAACCAGTTGGAACCGCTGCGTATGCTGAATATGATGATTGTCTGTGAGAAAATCACCACTCCAAAAGTCATAGTCCTTGCCACATCGATGGAACTTTCCAGTCCGATCAAGTAGGCAAGAATGGACATCAGCCCCACAATCAGGGACCTCACAGCTATCTTGAACGAAAATTCCCCGGTAAAAATGCCCTGGTCAGGATTGATTGGCATCCTTTCCATAACATCCGAGTCCGCTTCCTCCACGCTGAGTGCCATAGAGGGCAGGCTGTCGCCCACGAGATTGATGAACAGCAGCTGCACCGGCAGCAGGGGCATATCCCAGTTGCACAGCACGGCAACCGTCAGAAGCAGTATCTCTCCGATGTTGGTGGAAATCATAAACTCTATGGATTTCAACAAATTGTCATAGATCCTGCGACCCTCGCCCACTGCCGAGACTATGGTTGCGAAATTGTCGTCTGCAAGTACCACATCCGCAGCCTCCTTTGCCACGTCGGTTCCCGTGATTCCCATAGCCACCCCTATGTCCGCAAGTTTCAGGGCAGGTGCGTCATTCACCCCGTCCCCGGTCATTGCCACAACGTTCCCACAACTTTGGAATGCCTTGACTATGCGTACTTTATGCTCCGGTGCGACCCTTGCGAAAACGGAAACATTCCCTACGAATTCCTGCAACTGTCCGTCGCTCATCATCTCCACGTCGGTTCCTGTGAGTATTCCGTCCCATCTGTCCATAATCCCCAGGTCCGAGGCAATGGCAGCGGCAGTCACTTTGTGGTCCCCGGTTATCATCACAGGTCTTATCCCCGCTTCCCTGCATTGTCTCACCGCCTCCCTGACCTCATCTCTCGGAGGGTCTATCATCCCCACCATCCCGAGGAATACCAGATTGCTCTCGACGGTCTCCGGATTCACTTGTGAGGGCATCGCATCCAACACCTTGCATCCCACTGCCAGCACGCGCAGGGCACGCATAGCCATATCCATATTGGCTTTATGGATTTCCCTTATGTCCCCGTCGGTCAGCGCCCTCACGCCCTCATCGGTCCTTATCCGGGAGCAACATCCCAGCATTTCATCCAGCCCGCCTTTCACTGCCACATAAAACCTCCCGTCAGCCTGCCTGTGTACGGTGCTCATACGTTTGCGTCCGGAATCGAAAGGTATTTCGGCAATGCGCGGCAGCCCAGTCTCCAACTCAGCCTTGTCCAATCCGTGCCTGCGTCCCAGGTCTATCAGGGCAGTCTCTGTGGGGTCGCCTATGGCGGGGCTGTCCACACCGCCTCTGGCATCATTTGCCAGCATTGCAGTCCTTGCCATATCCATCATTGCCGGGCTTTCCCCGTCGGGACTGCCCGACATTCCGGAGCAATAGACCCGGGTGACGGTCATACGGTTCAGGGTCAGGGTGCCGGTCTTGTCCGAGCAGATGATGCTTGTGCAGCCGAGAGTTTCCACCGAAGGCAGGTTGCGGATTATGGCGTTGTTCCGGGCAAGTCTCTGTACCCCGAGAGCCAGGACTATGGTCGAGACGGCAGGAAGTCCCTCCGGAATCGCTGCCACGGCAAGAGTCACAGCCATCAGGAACATTTCCATAAGATTCCGTCCATAGCACAGCCCGATGACAAGAAGGGCTGTGCAGACAATCAGACAGATGACTGCCAGGTTCTTCCCGAGCCTGTCCAGACGTATCTGAAGCGGGGTCCTGATTTGCTGAACGGATTGAATCATAGAGGCAATCCTACCCACCTCGGTATCCTGTCCGGTTGCTGTGACCACTCCTCTGGCTCTTCCATAAGTCACTGTGCAGGAACTGTATATCATATTCAGCCTGTCAGCCGCAGGAGCATCTGCCCCGACCGTGGCTGAGGCATCCTTTTCCACGGGCAGGGACTCTCCTGTCAATGCAGCCTCCTGCACCTTTAGGTTCACGGACTCCAGGAGCCTGATATCTGCCGGTATTCTGTCCCCGGTCTCCACCTCCACTATGTCGCCCGGCACAAGTTCCCTCGACTTTATGACCGTCATCTTCCCATCCCTTACCACTTTGCAGTGGGGTGCGGAGAGCTTTTGCAGCGCATCCAGGGATTTTTCCGCCTTGGATTCCTGGAACACGCCAATCAAGGCATTCGCTATCAGAATCACAAGGATTATCATTGCGTCAGTGATGCCCTCCCCGTTGATATGGCCGGTTATTCCCGAAACAAGGGCTGCCACGAGCAGTACGACAATCATAAAACTCTTGAACTGTCCCAGGAATTTCTTCAAGAATGAAGGATGGGACTTCTTTTCGAATTCATTGACTCCATCGCGGTCGAGCCTTGCCTGTGCCTCCTCCTTTGACAGCCCTTTCACGGCATCTGTACCGAGCAGTCTGCATATTTCCGACGGGTTGAGATTGTGTGCATCCATTGCCTGATTCCATTTGTCATCCGCAAAGGTATTCTGCAAAGCACGTTTTTTGATGACAGATTTTGAATAAAAAATGTCAAATATGTCGCATACCGACGGATTCACAATCTGCATTTTTACCGGAAACGATGTCTTGTTCCGGATCAACGGCAAATCCTGCCGTGCCTGCAAGGGGGACATACTCGTCCTTGCACCCAATACGATAATGGAATGCGCATCCCCGGGGTTCACGGGGGAGACATTGAGAATCACCGCCCCGATTGACCTTGTGATGGAACTGCCAAGCCCTTTCGACACGGATATAGTCGCAGCTGCAAGACGCTTCCCTCTGATACGCCCGTCCGAAGCGGAATCGGAATGGATCGGAAAAATGTATGCAATGCTGGTCCAAGCCTATGCCGACGGGGACGGAATGTACCGGAGGGAGATACTCAAGTCGCTGATATTCGCCATTATCTACAAACTCGGGGAAATCTACGAAAGGCTGGACGCCCAGATGCCTGCGGGTACGAAACTCAACGACGAGCGCCTCTCCGATGATTTCTTCAGACTTCTCGCAAGATATTTCCGCACCGACAGGACTGTGAAATTCTATGCCTCCAGGATGGCACTCACTCCGAAATACCTTTCGAAAGCCATACGCAGGATCACAGGGAAGTCAGTCCGCGAATGGGTGGACGAGGCAATTGTCCTGGAAATCAAGAACCTTCTGAAAACCACTGATATGACGGTGCTTCAGATTTCCGAGGAACTGCATTTCAGT
>JBJEJT010000265.1:0-2566 GCA_051878255.1 Candidatus Cryptobacteroides sp.
AGTCCGGGACGGGCGAGCACGAGTTGCGAGATCTGGAAATTGCTGCCTCCGGAAAAGAACACCCAGGCATCTTCCGTGAACCATTCCCCGAAAGTCCTGTCTGTCACGGGATTTTCCCTGTAACGGTTGAAATGCCACAGGGTCCCGATGCTGAATCCGTAGCAGAAATCGAATTTCTGCCAATTCGAGGCGGTGGAACAGTCGATCCCATCGGTATAGAATGTCACATCGGGCTGGAAAAAGACTTCAAAGTCCCTGGCTATGGTGGCGCTCAGGCTCAGCCCCACCCGGGCAGACGCGGAAAAGGAGTACTTGCCGGAAGCCCTGGAAAGGTTCACTCCCACAGCCTCCACCGTCCTGATTCCATATTTCCTGTCAGGGTCATATCCCCAAAGACAGGAGGCTATGTCGAAACTGTGCCCAAGTTCCAATCCTCCCCTGAAGACTTTCACTCCATCGGAATTGCGGCGGAACATACCGGCTGAGGCACCTGCGAAAACATTGTTGAGACAATTGACGTCCTTGCCCAGCGAAAGCCTGAAAATAGGTCCGAGCGAATAGTCGGAAGTGCTTCTCTTGAGCAACTGTTCCGTACCGGCGTCCAGGCGCAGGCTGAGATTGTCCGAGAACTTGCCGTTTACGAAAGGGGCGTTCCTGGGTCTCCACCTTTTCTGCAAGGTGTATTTCAGGGCATTGAAATCCGTGGTGTCCACATCCTGGGCGTATGCGGCACAGGACAGACACGACAGCACAAGAGCCATAACCAACCTACTCACCGCTTTCATATCTCTCCTTTGCATTTTTGAATATGGTTTCCACCACGTCCCCGTCTCCGGCGGCAATGTCTATGAAGGACTTGTCCTTGTGGAAACAGGACAGGAGGGCATCCTCGCTGGCTATGTCGTCCATAAAGTCCTTGGTCCTGGCACCTTTGCGCCCATAGACGATGCAACGGAAATAATCTGTAAGGGCATCCTCCTGCGGAAGTTCCCCGAGTGTGGCTTCGGCTATCTCGTCATAGACCTTGGTGTGCATTGCAAGGTTCAGGACTATCCTGTTCCTCGGCGAACTCGCACTCACGACCTCGAACACCCTGCGGGATGCGGCGCGTTCCTCCGGGGTGCGTCCTCCCTTGTAATAGCCTCCGAGACAGAGGGCGAAGGACCTGACAAGACGGTTGCGTTCATTGTCCGGAAGTATGTTGGTAAGTTGTCCTGCCTTTCGGAAGTCATTTGCCATCACATACATAATCATCTGGTTTGCCACCACTGCCTCCGGGTTCACAAGGTCGTAGCCTGTGCCGTTCATCCTCATCATCTGGAAATCGGTGGTGTGGGTCTTGAGGTCTATGTAGCGGCTGAGTATGGTCGTGTCACATTCTCCCCTCCTGATTTTGGCAGCAGCCAGATTGCAGGCAGCCAGGATCCAGGGTTTTCCGTTGGACTCCATAGACTCGCGGTATGCCCTTTCATAAAGTTTTTCGAGTTCATCCCCGTCCTTTACCATATTGAACAGGTGCCAATACTCATAAAGGGCGAACTGCTTGCGTCCGCTGCGGTAGTCCGCATCGTGAAGATAGCGCTCCAGGATTTCCTCCGGAGTCAGTTCCCTGAAAATCTCATAGGAATAACTATAACTTACCGACCTGAGTTTCGGCAGCCTCGGGGCTATGGCTTCCTTGTAGTACGGCAACGCCCGGATGAGACTGCCCTGACGGTTCGGATCCCTCGGATTCTTCTTCACTATCGTCCTCACTGCCTCCGCCTCGAAGTCCAGGGAGTCAGCATCGAGGATTTCAGCCACCTGCGTCCAGGACGCCACCTTGGCTGTAGTGGTCATATAGACCCTGTCCCGGACCTGCTTCGGAAGCACCGAGGTAATCTGTTCCAGGGCATAGTCCAATCTTTTCTTCGCAAGTTTCTCATTGCCGGCGAGGCTACCCTCCGGGGAGGCTGTTCCCACGATGTGGAATTCCTTGAGCTGCGAACCCTCCCCGTGGATGATGTTCAGGAGTTCATCCCTCAGATTCTGGAGTTGCCTGAGCCCGAGGGTGTCGGCAGCGTCGAGCCTTGCCTGCCCCACCTGGAAAGTCAGGGAAATGTTGCCGGCGGTATTCCTTTTCTCACGTTTCGCCCTCTCCTTGTAATCTTCCGGGTCCAGCATATACGGAACCATAGAATACTCGAGGAAGCGGAGTGGACGCCCCAGGCGGGAGGATGCGAGGAAATAGTCCTTGGTGGAGTAAACCAGATTGTAGTCCTCGAACTGGACTATGCCCTTGACCTGGTAGTTCCTCTTCGGGTCCCTGATGTATATGGTGTCCGCCCAGGGGACATAGACGGCATCTGCGGACAGCGTGTCCGAGGAAAGATAGGCGTTGAGAGGGTCGTTGTCCTCATCGTAACCCATACGGCGGAGCTGGGTCATACGGTATTCGCCGCCCTCGACGACCGTAGGTCTCAAAGCCCTGAGGGTGTCCATAGTCACTCCGTCTATGAGGAATGGCTGGACTATGAGCCTGGCATTGGACCTGCCCACATTTTCCGGAATGGAAATCATACTCCTT
>JBJEJT010000266.1:0-2566 GCA_051878255.1 Candidatus Cryptobacteroides sp.
CCGGTCCGAAAGCCCCCGAAATGGCACCTGAATCCCAGACTTTCTTGTCGGAGAATGAACGCGCCCAGTTGTATCCGTAGGTGGCTTCCAGATAGAAGTCGTGTCCGAGAGGCTCGGTGTAGGAGAGACGGGTGCGTACGCTCTGGCTGTTGGAAGTGCTTCCTATTTTCTGGTTCACGATTTCCGGAGTCAGGGGATTGCCATCAGCATCGTAGGTCGTGGTGCTGGACTGGTTGTAGGCGTCGTAAAGTTCATTGCCGGAGAAAGAGTAGCGCACATTCAGGGAGAGGGTCCTTCCCGGCTTTCCGAGTCTCTGGCGCAGGAGGAAGCGGCCGCTGGTGGTCCAGTTGCTGTTGAGACCGGATGAGGATTCGAAACCGTCGTTCACTTTGTACGGGTCTGTTTCCCCTGCTTTCAGACGTGCTGTAGTGAAATCCGAATACTCATTGTAGTTGCCGTATCCGAAATTCACCTGAGGCTCGAAAATGATGGATGTGTTTTCGCTGAACTTGTGTTCCAGACGTATGCCGAAACGGTGTCCCTGGGTGAGGGTGTTGCTGAAACCGTAACCGTCGCCAGTGCCGTATGAACGGTCGCCGCCGTTGTTGTATATGAGTTGGTCGCCGCCGTCGAGGTATGTGATTTTATCACTCTTTTCCAGAAGGGACGTCGAGCTGCCGTTGTAGAGATAGTTGCCTCCCAGGTCCATATTCCCGTCCAGCAAGGTCCAGGCACCGTTGATACCGCCCATCCAGGATGTCGTGATACCGTTGTCCTGTCCCCAGCCTCCACGGTTGCCGCCCATTCCGCCGCCGCTGCGCATAGACCTCATCATAGTCCCTGCCATATCGTTGAAACCGCGGTTGTTGGTGTTGTTGCCGTTGAGTATGATGCTGATCTGGCTCTTGTCGGTGAACCTGCCTATCATAGCCGCACCCTGCCATCTCCAGTCTCCGTCCCAGCCCTGCTGCAAATCGTGTCCGCCTCCGGCAGAGACATTGCCGAACCAGCCTTTCATCATTCCCGGACGCAAAGAGAGGTCGATTACCGTTTCCTCCTCTCCGTCATCGATGCCTGTGAACTGAGCCTGGTCGGACTTTTTCTCCACCACCTTGACTTTCTCCACAATCTTTGCCGGGATGTTCTTGGTCGCCAGCTGAGGGTCGTCGAGGAAGAAAGTCTTGCCGTCGATGGTGATTTTGGTGATAGTCTCGCCGTTCACGGTCACGCTTCCGTCAGAACCCACTTCCACGCCAGGAAGTTTCTTAAGCAGGTTCTCAAGCATATCGTTCTCGGTGGTCTTGAACGAAGAGGCGTTGTACTCTATGGTGTCCTTCTTTACGATTATCGGGTTGCCTGCCGCCGTAATCTTGGCAGCCTCAAGCTGTTGCACGTCAGGCTCCATCTTCACGTCCCCCAGGTCAATGGAGGACTTGGGAACAGAAACCGCCTGCTCCACAGCCTTGAAGCCCATCAGTTCAGCCTTGAGGACATATTCCCCCGACTTGAGCTTGGAAATTTTTGCCTTGCCGTCGTGGTCTGTAAGGGCATAGCCTGCCGGAGTATTGCCACCTTTCAAAGTCAAGGACACGGTGGCGAAAGGAACGGGCTCGCCGTTGGATTCGTCCACAAGGCGCAAAGTCACTGAAAGTCCGGTCTGGGCGTAAACTGTCTGCGACACCGACATCATAAGGAACAGGAATGCCGCAACTAATATTCTCTTCATACAACTCAAGTTTCGCAAGTCTTGATTACCTGATTAAAGTTCATTGGAAAGACTTGCGAACCTTTGCCAACGCACTTTCTATTTTAATCCACGTCCCACTCCCTGGATTCCCTCCCCTCGGGAGAGGGAGTCTGTCGGGTTGAAACCCTCCCTGAACAGTGTCCCTCACTTGCGAAACATCAGTTCACATACACAAAAATCTATAATGAACGTGCCTCATATCCGGATGATGGAAACAGAAGGGCGGCGCGAAAAAATCAAAATTTAGACCATTCAACACGGTCACGGATTAAAGGATATAATAAAAAAGCCCGAAATTATGGAATATGTTATCTGTCATTTTTGACCCTTTCAGGATGGGCTGCGATGAATTTGCTCCACCCGCCCGAGAACTGAGAGCCACCCAAAGGGCTTAGGGCATCATAATAATGGCACAGGGCTATCGCAAGGGCATCGGTTGCGTCCAGATGTTTCGGCAGAGTCTCCATATTCAACTGTTTCCCCACCATCATAGCCACCTGTTCCTTCGATGCGGCACCATTCCCGGTCACGGCGATTTTCGCCTTGCGGGGCGCATATTCATAGACGGGAATACAGCGCCGTATCGCCTCCGAGATGATTATCCCCTGCGCCCTGCCGAGTTTCTGTATCACCTGGGCGTCCTTTGCGTAAAAGGCGGACTCGATGGACAGCCCATCCGGCTGGAACTTGTCCAGGAGGATGCCTATCTCCCTGGCTATCAGCGCAAGTTTGCTGAAATGGTCTTTTTCGGAGCGAAGGTCCACGACCCCTGCCTCCACCAACTCAGGCTTTCTCCCGCATACAGAAATCACCCCGTAA
>JBJEJT010000267.1:0-2557 GCA_051878255.1 Candidatus Cryptobacteroides sp.
CAATCAGGATGGCAGTCAGCAGAATCCTCGGCAGCAGGACTCGAAGATAAGTCCACAGGCAGCCCAGCAGATGCTTCAGGCCATTCAGGCAAGGGAAAAGGAAACCCAGGACAAAGTGAACCGTGAAAAGGCGGCGGCGCTCAAATCCCGTCAGAAAGAAAAGAATTGGTAGTATGAAGAAGTTTGTGACATCTCTTTTGTGTTTGTTTGCAGCCTTGTCGGCTTTTGCACAGAATTCCATTCAGGTGCAGGTGCATAACGTGGTCGGGGCTGACGAAGATTTCCGTGTCGTGTTCGTCATAGAAGGGGAGAACTCCCCGTCGGATTTCAATTGGGAATGTCCGTCGGATTTCGACCTGCTCATCGGACCTATGGAAAGTTCTTCGAGAAGCATAAGCATAGTGAACGGGAAGCGGACGTCCAGCAGGACCGTGTCATATACCTATGTCCTCAAACCCCGTTCAGAGGGCGAATTTGTCCTTCCTCCTGCCACTGCGAAAGTCAAGGACAACCAGATCCAGTCTTCCCCGGTCACAGTCAAGGTGATTCAGAACAACGGGGGCGCGGCATCCACTCAGCCTCAGTCTTCTTCATCCGGCCAGGGCGGTATCGCCTCAGACCCCGGTGCAGGCACATCCCAGAACGGTCGCCGGACGGAACAGGCTCAGAATGCGAATTACGGCGACATAATCCTCGACCTGTCCCTCGACAGGACCGACGTGGTGGTGGGTCAGCCGGTCAATGCGGTTCTGAAAATATACCAGCGGGCAAACCTGTCCGGTTTCGAGAATGCGGATTTCCCCTCATTCAAGGGATTCTGGAGCCAGGAAGTGGATGCCCCGACCAACATAGATTTCAACCGTGAAGAATACAACGGCAGGATATACGATGCGGCAGTGCTCAGACGCTACGTCCTCATACCCCAGCAGACCGGCAAAATCGTCATCGAGCCTGCCAGGCTTACCTGTCTCGTGAATGTGAGGGTACAGTCCCGCACCGGCAGCATCTTCGACGGTTTCTTCGACGATTACACCACCGTGCGGCGCAAGGTGGAATCAAAGGCTGTCACAGTCAATGTCTCGCCTCTTCCGGCAGGTGCCCCTGCATCATTCGGAGGCGGCGTGGGCAAATTCTCCATTTCAGCCCGCCTTGCCAAGTCCTCTCTCAAGGCGCACGAAGCCAACTCTTTGATAATCACTGTGTCAGGGCGCGGGAACGTGTCTCTTCTGGAACAGCCCGAAGTGGAGTTCCCCCTGGATATGGAGGTATATGACACCAAAATCACGGACAAGACCTCGAAAGGCTCCCTGTCCGGCTCCAAGGAATTTGAATATCCTTTCATCCCGCGCAGTCCGGGCGAATTTACGATAGCCCCCGTGAACTACACCTACTATGATGTGGACCAGGGCAGATATGTGACCGTAAGCACCAAGGCTCTCGATTTCACCGTCGAGAAAGGTGCCGACCTGCCTGAAACAGTTGTCAGCGGGGGAGTGATACAGAAAGATGTACGCAATCTCGGGCAGGACATACGTTTCATCAGTGCGAAGCCTGCGGACTTTTCGAGGAAGGGGGCGTTTATGGTGTCTTCCCCGCTGTTCTTTTTCCTGTGTATGCTGATACTCCTGGTTTCGGCCCTCGTGTGGTACGTAGTGCGGGCAGTGGAGTCAAGGCGCAGTGACACTGTGGGTATGAAGACCAGGAAAGCCACCAAGAAAGCTCTGAGGCAGCTCAAATCGGCAGACTTGTATATGAGGCAGAACCTCCCGTCCGCATTCTATGAGGAACTTCACAAGTCGCTCGTGGGCTTCGTGGCAGACAAGCTGAATATGCCTATGTCCGAACTCAGCAAGGAAAACATAGCCCTGAGGCTTGCGGAGGGCGGAGTTCCGGAGCCGATTGCCGCCGAGTATGCCAATCTGCTCAATGAATGTGAATTTGCCCGTTATGCCCCGTCTTCGGACAGCAGCCTGATGCGCACACACTATGACAAGGCTGCGGAACTTATCTCAACCATAGATTCTTCAATGAAAACTGCCAGAAAGAAATCCCCTGCGGCGACGGTTGTCGCGCTGCTCTGCTTCCTGACCATAGGAGGCAGTCTGAATGCCGCGGAAACCGTTTCCGACCCGCTTTCCACTGCCGGCGACCCTGACGAGTATGCCTCCCAGCTTTGGGACAGGGCAAACCAGGCTTATTCGGAGGGCAGATGGGAAGATGCCGTTGCGGATTATTCTATGATAGTCTCCATAGGAATGGAATCCGCCCCTCTTTACTACAACCTCGGCAATGCTCTCTACAAGACAGGCAGCCTCTCCGGGGCGATTGTGAATTACCGCCGGGCGCTGAAAATAGACTCATCCTATGAGGATGCCCGCTACAATCTCGAGTTCGCCCGGTCCCTTACCCAGGACAGGATAGAGCAGGTGCCGGAGTTCATTCTTTCCACCTGGGTCAAGAAACTTTGCAACAGTCTCAGTTCCGATGTGTGGGCAATCCTGTTCCTGGTGATTCTGGTCGTTGTGTGTGCCTGTGTGCTTGTATTTCTGCTTTCGCG
>JBJEJT010000268.1:0-2556 GCA_051878255.1 Candidatus Cryptobacteroides sp.
CAAGTCTTTCCAATGAACTTTAAATCAAATAATTAAGACTTGCGAAACTTGAGTTGAATAATTGTAAAATGATGGAATACAGGGACATAGAAAGCATTTCCTATTATCTTGGCAACATAATCGGGGATTTCCGTCCCGAAGTGGGGGTCATATTGGGTAGCGGACTGGGAAAGTTTGCGGACAAAATCGAGTCTCCTACTGTCGTCAGTTATGCGGAACTCCCGGGAATGCCGATTGCAACCGCAATAGGGCACAAGGGCAATTTCGTGTTCGGCACTATTGCGGGGAAGAAAGTCGTTGCGATGCAGGGACGCTACCATTATTATGAGGGGTACGGGGCGCAGGTGGTGGTGCTTCCAATCAGGGTGATGATTGCCCTTGGAATCAAAACGCTTCTCGTTTCCAATGCAACCGGAGGCGTGAACTTCGACCTGAAAGTGGGGGACCTGATGGTTATCCGAGACCATATCAATATGATACCCAATCCATTGATAGGCAAGAACATATCAGAACTTGGACCCCGATTCCCGGATATGACCAGACCTTATGACCCGGAACTCATCCGCATTGCGAAACTCGTCGCACAGGAAAACGGGATAGAACTCAAGGAGGGAATCTATCTCGCCTGCTCCGGTCCCACCTACGAGACCCCGGCTGAATATGCCTTCTTCCGGAGAATCGGAGCCGACGCCGTGGGTATGTCCATAACTCTGGAAGTGATTGCAGCCAGGCACGCAGGCATCAGGGTCTTCGGTCTTTCAGTGATTACAGACGAGGCTCACAGCACGCCCGACGACTATGTCACGGATGAGAACGAAATCCTCATCGCAGCCGAAGCCGCTTCTGAAAGGATGAATGTCCTGTTTGAGAATATCATTGCCCGCTGTTGAGCTTTCTGGCATTGATTTCCTGCATCAGGTCGTGGAGGTCGAATACGATTGACACGGCCTGATTTGTTCCAGAGTACTGCCTCCTGTGGAAATGGAAGAAGACAGAAGCCTTGATGCTCAAGCCTTTGACAATTTTGGGAGCATAGTATATCTCAAGTCTGTCATACACGCCGGAAGGGATGTCGGAAGTGGTGGCAGGGACGGTCGAGGTCCAGTTTGAAGAACGGGGATCAGCCATCTGGTAGAATGGGTCGCCGTGATATAGTCCGGAGGCGTAAATCTGTCCCGTGTCGTCTGTGGAATACCAATAAGGCTGGAGGTTGCGTCCTGCGACGAAACGGTTGGATATGCCTACGCCCCAATTCTGCACCGTGGCAATGACTTCACCGGCATAAGGGGCGACGAAATTCCCCACGAACTTGCGGTCCCTCTGGAGGGACTGAATCCACCCGAGTTTCAGCGACAAATCCTGAATCCCGGCGAATGGAGCGAAGTCGAAACGGACGTATGGCTCGGCGAGGATGTCATCGACCACGCCTGAAGCCTGTTCCGAACAGGAATAATGGTGCATATAAGCCTCCCAACCAAGTCTGAACCATTTGGACGGCATATAGCGTCCGGAAGTGAAAATGAAGAATTCCTCCCGCCGGGATTCCTTGAGCATCCCGTTCCAGTCACAGCCGAGTTCAAAATAGTATTTCGGATTGTCCCAACTGAAGATGATGCCCTCGATGCTGTTGTCGTGAAAGATGTAATAATCGGAGAAGAAAGCCTGGGACCACTCCCCTTTTGAGAAACGCCGTGGCAACACTCCGGCAGCTATGTTGAAATATGTTTCCCCCATAGGCATACCGAAGCGGTACCAGACCTGGAGATTGCACAGTATTTCCTTGTCGCTTGTACCGAATTCTTTCAGCATATCCACACCTGCCATAAGCTCGTGCCTGGTTTTTCCAGCCTCGGCACTGAAACCGATGGTGGGTTCAAGTCTTGCTCCGAACATTGTCAGGGAGGATTGGAAACCGCTGCGGTCATATTCCCTGTTGTCAAAACGCAGGTCAAAACGGACGTCGTACTCGAATCGCACCTGGGCTGACAGTCCAATGCAACAGAAAAGAAAGGCGGATATGAGTGCGGTTTTTTTCATAATCCCGACAAAGGTAGTATTTTTGCTGAAAATTGAGGCTATGAAACTGAACACACCGGTCATTTTTCCTCCGTCCAGAATCGGATTCGGTTATGAAGACCACATTCTGGTGCTTGGCAGCTGTTTTGCAGCCAGCACCGGGCAGAAACTCATCGAACACGGATTTGATGCCCTGGTAAATCCTTTCGGCACGCTCTACAACCCGGCATCTGTAGTACAGTGTATAGAAAGGCTGGAAAGCGGGAAGAGTTTCGTTCCTGAAGACTGCGTGGAGGTGGGAGCCGGAAGCGGTCGCATCTGTTCGTTCCATCATCACACCCTGGCGGCAAAGGAGAGTGCCGTGGAGTTTCTGCAAAGTGCCAACGAGACTCTTGAAAGGGCGTGCGGATTCTGGAAAGACTGTGGGAAAATCATCATAACTCTCGGAACATCCTGGTGTTACAGGCACAGGGAAAGGGATATGGTTGTGGCAAACTGCCTCAAACGCAACGCTTCCGAGTTCGAGAGATTCTTTCTGGA
>JBJEJT010000269.1:0-2554 GCA_051878255.1 Candidatus Cryptobacteroides sp.
CTGTGCCTGAATGTATTATGGTCACGGTCTTGTTCACTTCTCCCATAACGGGGGAGATCCTGTCGAATCTGTGGGCGCGGATTGCGGCTATGTCGTCCAGCGCGATGTAGAGTGCGTTCACACCTTCGTTCCTGGCGGCGTGTCCGCTTTTGCCCTCAGCCACCGCGTCAATCACCAGCAGTCCTCTTTCGCTGGTGGCAGCTTTCAGCCCCGTCGGTTCTCCTATTATCACCATCTCCGGGTGCAGGGGACCATCGGGACCATAGAGCCAGCGGGCACCGTTTTCTCCGCTTCTCTCCTCTTCGCAGCATAGGGACAGCACCAGGTTGAAAGGCAGTTCCTGATTCAGGAAGTGTCTGTATGCGGCAATCATTGCCACCACGCAGCCTCCGTCATCGTTGGAACCCAGACCGTAGATGATGTGCTGGTCGTTGTCCGGACCCGACGGGTCGAAAGGACTGCAGGTCCAGCCCTCGCATATCGGCACCGTGTCCGTGTGGGCATCCAGGACCAGGGTCTTCTTTTCCGGGTCCATCGAGTCGAGCCCTGCCACTATGTTGTTCCGCAGCCTCTGGTGCGCCACACCCCAGGCTGACAGTCTGTTGCCTATCAGGTCTGCCACCGCTTCCTCCTCGAATGAGAAAGACGGCACTGCAACCATCTCACGCAGCAGATTCAAACTTTGTAATCCTATAATCTTGTCCATATCTCTTGTCATTCCCTGCCCCGACCGGGACTATTGTCACTCCCGTCCCCCACCGCAACTTCCGTCATTCCCGGCCCCGACCGGGAATCTAATCCATCCTGATGACCGTTCCGATGCCATTGCCCAAATCAGCAGAACTGCGGATGGTCACCCCCGATGCCCCGTCGTGCAGGCACCTGAAAGCATTTTCCAACTTCGGAATCATCCCCTCAGCCACCGTCCCGTCAGCCTTGAGCCGTTCAAACACCTCCGGAGTGATCTCCGGTATGACGCTGTCCCCGTCCTCCTTGTCCATAAGCACCCCGTTCTTCTCGAAACAGACCACAAGTTCCGCACCGAGTGCAGATGCCACCGAGGAAGCCACAGTATCGGCATTGGTATTGAGCAGATTCCCCCGCCCGTCGTGGTTGATGGCGTTAAGCACCGGCACAAGTCCCAAAGCCGTAAGATTCCGGAGCAGCCCGGTATTCACGCTCCGCACATTCACGTCCCCCACCGCACCGAAATCCACCATAGCCCCGTCGATCTCAATCGGAGCCCTCCTGGATGCGCAGATGACATTCCCGTCACAGCCAGACAGCCCGATCGCATTGCAATGGAACCTCTGAAGCAGAGCCACCACATTCTTGTTGCACAGCCCCGCATAGACCCCTGTCACAACCTTGAGCGTCTGTCCGTCAGTTACCCTGCGTCCCTGGATTTTCACGGGCTTGATTCCCATCATCTCCTGCACCCGGCTAGCAGCCACACCTCCCCCGTGTACCAGCACCCTGGGTCCGTCCAAAGCCGCAAACTCCTTGCAGAACCTCTCCAATGCCGCCTCGTCGTCCACCACGTTGCCGCCGATTTTGTAAACCTTGATTGTCATAACTCAGTCTTCAGTAAGCATTGGGGAATTACTTGACCAGCATCTTCAGCACCGTCTGAGCCGAAACCACCCTGTTGGCAGCCTCCGGAATCACCAGAGACCTGTCCGACTCGATCACGTCATCGCTGACAATCATATTCCTCCGCACCGGCAGGCAGTGCATAAAGAAAGCATTGTCAGTCAGGGCCATCTTTTCCGCAGTCACGGTCCAGCCCATATCCCTGCAGATTACTTTCCCGTAATTCTCAGCCTCGTAAGGTGCCCAGTTCTTGGCATATACGAAATCCGCCCCCTCCAGCGCCTCGTCCTGATTGTGGGTGACCTTTGCCCCGCCCACGAATTCCGGTGCCAGGTCGTAACCCTCCGGATTTGCTATGACAAATTCGTAGCCGGTCATATTCAGCCCTTCCGCAAAGGAATTCGGAACTGCCTGCGGGAGAGCCTTCGGATGCGGCGCCCAGGTCATAACCACCTTCGGACGCGCCTTGGTCTTGTGTTCCTCGATAGTGATGAGGTCCGCAAATGTCTGGAGAGGATGCCTCGTGGCTGCCTCCATACTGAACACCGGCTTGCCTGAATACTGGATGAACTGGTTGAGTATCACTTCATTGTAATCATCCTCCCGGCTCTCGAAGCGGGCAAAGGACCTGACTCCGATTACATCGCAGTAACTGCCCATAACGGGTATTGCCTCCAACAGGTGCTCGCTCTTGTCCGAATCCATAACCACTCCGCGTTCAGTCTCAAGTTTCCAAGCCCCCTGGTTCACGTCCAGCACCATAACGTTCATTCCGAGATTGAGTGCCGCTTTCTGGGTGCTCAGGCGGGTGCGCAGACTGTTGTTGAAAAACACCAGGAGCGCTGTCTTGTTTTCGCCAAGTTTCCTGTCGGCGAAAGGGTTCTGTTTCACCCACAGTGCCTCTTTCAGGGCAGCCTGCAGGTCTGTGAGTTGCGTGATTGAGGTAAATGTCTTCATATCA
>JBJEJT010000270.1:0-10527 GCA_051878255.1 Candidatus Cryptobacteroides sp.
CCTTTTTCGCATTCACAAACCATTTGAACAGGGTGGAATGGTCCTCGTAGAAATAGGATTTCGGAAGAGGCTCGCAAATCATTTCTTTCTTGAAGAGCTTGTCCCAAAGGTAACTGTGGAGGCGCTTGTCTTCCAGAATCTCTTCCATAGCCTCATTCCCTGACATAATCAGAGTCTCTCCCGAAAAGGAATAGGCTTTTTCCCTATTGACATAGTTGAAGAAATAGCTGCAAATAGATATATCGGCATCATTCTCGACCATAACCCGGTAGAGAGTCTCATACATCTGTGGTTCAATCCAGTCGTCACTGTCCACAAAGCCTATGTAGTCTGCCTGTGCCATCGAAATGGCTATGTTGCGGCTGTCCGCCTGCCCGGTGTTTTCCTTGTGGACTACGCGGATGCGCGAGTCAGAGGCAGCATATTCATCACAAATATCCCCTGACCCGTCTGTGGATCCGTCATCAACGAGAATCATCTCCCAATCCGTCAAAGTCTGGGCACATACGGAATCCAGACAATCGCGGAGATAATTTTCTACGTTATAGACCGGAACGACGATACTGATCAATGGTTTTTTCATATCCAATCAAGTTCAATCAGCCAACAAAGATGCCTGAATTGGCCGATAGGTTGCATCGGGCGGCAAAGATAACAAAATTTGACGGAATAAATATAAAAGGGTACCTTTGCGGATTGAAATTAATCAGGATAGATATGCAGAGCAAACGATTACATAAAGGTTTCAAGGAAGATATGCCGATGAAAGTACTCGTTGTCTTTCACGTATATTACGAAGATTTCGTGTCCTACTATCTGGATAAAATGAAGAATATACGCGGGTGTGACTGGGACTTGGTCATCACAGGAAGAAATCTGAGCACCGAAACCCGCAGACTGATTACCGCTTTCAAGGCAGATGCCGTATTCTGCGAGACGCCGAACATCGGTTACGACGTGTGGCCGTTTCTCTATGTGATCCAAAACACAGACTTGGATGAATATGATTTCATTATAAAGTTGCACACGAAAAATCAGGACTCGCTGACATTCGTGCTCAATGGTTTCAGGTTCAACGGTGAGAGCTGGAGATCCGAACTGGTGGAAGCGCTTCTCGGTTCGGAACAAAGATTCAGGACATTGACCGACTTGTTCAGGAAGCACAGGGATGTGGGAATGGCATATTCCGCATCCTTGGACATTCTTATGAAAGACAATCAGCCTGAAGATGTTGAAGCTGTAGAAAAGGAACTGGAGCGTCTTGGGATTGATGACGGATGCAGGCATTTCTGCGGAGGTACAATGTTCGCGGCAAGGGCAGAAGCACTGGAATGGATCAAGAACGACAAAATTAACGCATCCATCTTTGAGACTTCGCTTGGTTCGCACCAGTCAGTCACGATGGGACACATATATGAACGTATCCTGAGTATGGCTACAGTTGCTGCAGGATACAGAATCAGCCTGATAAAAAACGACTGGTACAAATACCTCCACATACAATTCAAGCGTAAGATCCAGCCTGTTCTGGAATGGCTTTTCTCAATCAGATACTGTTCGGATAAGGCTCAGAAAAAAATAACTGTTTTCGGATTGGAATTCAGGCTCAAGGAAAAGAAACTCGAGACGATTTCAGTCATTGTACCGGCTTTCAATGCTGAAAAACACATTGCCGACACACTTGAAAGCGTCAGAAACCAGAATTACGGAAAATGGGAGTGTATCATCGTAGATGACGGAAGTTCCGATGACACCAGAAAGGCGGCTGCCCTATTCTGCAAGATTGACGACCGTTTTAAGCTCATTGTCCAGGATAACAGGGGTGTGTCCGCAGCTCGCAACCGTGCGATTGAAGCTGCCACCGGGGAGTTCATACTGCCGTTGGACGCAGATGACATCATAGAACCTGACTATATGCGCGATGCTATGAAGGTTTTCAAGAGGAAGCCAGGCACAAAACTGGTCTATTGTAAAGCCAGACTATTCGGAGAACAGAATGGCAGTTGGGACCTGCCTGAATATGATTACAAGAGGTTTATTGCCACAAACTGCATTTTTTGCACCTGCTTTTTCAGACGCTCCGATGCCATTGAAGCCGGTTTATATGACGAATCATTCCGTTCCGGTTACGAAGACTGGGATTTTCTGCTGAGACTGCTCAAACCCTATGACAAGGTTGTCCGCATAAACCGGGAACATTTTCGGTACAGGATGCACCCGAAAGACACAATTACCACCAATAGCCGTGCACTTGGCTGCGAAGAAACCCTTTTGAACAGAATTGCAGCAAAATACCCGGAGATTTACGGTCCTTACAGGGATGGAATCATCAGAGATATGAGGAAGTAATAAATTTTCATACGGTTATGGATATAATAAAGACTGACATAGAAGGCGTGGTAATCATCGAGCCGAGGGTTTTCGGTGATGCAAGGGGCTATTTTTTCGAGTCCTATTCAGAAAGGGATTTCACCGGCGGGGTAAGGCAGGTGCGCTTCGTCCAGGACAATGAGAGCAAATCCCGCTACGGAGTGGTCCGGGGGCTGCATTTCCAACTCCCGCCCTATGCCCAGAGCAAACTCGTGAGGGTGGTGCAGGGATGCGTTCTCGATGTGGCTGTGGACATACGCAAGGGGTCGCCGACCTACGGGAGACACGTCGCGGTCGAACTCAGCGGGGAGAACCACAGGCAACTTTTCATTCCGAGGGGGTTCGCGCACGGATTCTCGGTGCTTTCCGGAGAGGTCGTATTCCAGTACAAATGCGACAATTTCTATGCTCCGTCCGCCGAGGGGGCCTTGGCTTGGGATGACCCCGAACTCGGAATAGATTGGGGAATTCCTGAGGATGCGGTTCTGCTGTCCGGAAAAGACCGTCACCATCCGTCGCTTGCAGATTTGGACAGCCCGTTCAAATATGGCGAAAACTTATATCCTGAATTCAAATAATATACTGACTATGAAAGGAATAGTACTGGCAGGAGGCTCTGGGACTCGCCTCTACCCCATCACGAAAGGGGTCAGCAAGCAGATGCTGCCAATTTTTGACAAACCTATGATATACTATCCCATATCCACGCTTATGCACGCCGGAATCAGGGATATTCTGATCATCTCCACCCCGGTGGACCTGCCAGGATTCAGGAGGCTGCTCGGAGACGGCAGCGATTTCGGGGTCAGGTTCAGTTATGCCGAACAACCATCGCCTGACGGACTTGCACAGGCATTCATCATAGGCGAGGAATTCATAGGCGACGACGACGTATGTCTGGTGCTCGGGGACAACATCTTTCACGGGAACGGTTTCCGTCCTATGCTGAAATCCGCTGTGGAAGAAGCCGGGAAAGGATTTGCCACTGTCTTCGGCTACTGGGTTTCGGACCCGGAAAGATACGGGGTGGCAGAATTCGACAAGGACGGGAAGTGCCTCTCAATAGTGGAAAAACCTGCACATCCGAAGTCCAACTATGCCGTGGTGGGGCTCTATTTCTACCCTAACGAAGTGGTGGGAATCGCCAAGGACATCAAGCCGTCGGCAAGGGGCGAGTTGGAAATCACGACTGTGAACCAGACTTTCCTGGAAGATGGCAAACTCAAGGTTAGAACCCTCGGACGAGGATTCGCGTGGCTTGACACAGGCACCCACGACAGCCTTTCGGAAGCATCCACTTTCATCGAGGTCATCGAAAAGAGGCAGGGTCTGAAAATAGGATGTCTGGAGGGCATAGCCTACCGCAATGGCTGGATAGACGAGCAAAAGATGAGGGAACTTGCAGCCCCGATGCTGAAAAACGGCTACGGACAATACTTGCTCCGGGTCATCGACGAACTTAAAAGCACTAATCAGGGCGCGGAAATCTGAGAACTATGAACATACTTGTAACAGGAGCCAACGGACAGTTGGGCAATGAAATGAGGCTGCTCGCAAAAGAGAGTGACGACAGGTATATGTTTACTGACGTTGTGGATGTCGAGGGGATGGAGACTGTACACCTGGACATAACAGACAGGGACGCCGTACGAGAAATCGTGATAGACAATGGAATTGACATCATTGTCAATTGTGCCGCATATACCAACGTGGATGCTGCCGAGAGCAACGCCGCCCTTGCAGAAAAACTCAACGCAGACGCGCCTGAAAACCTGGCTGTCGTGATGGCAGAAAGGGGCGGGCTGCTGATACATATCTCCACCGATTATGTTTTCGGCAAGGAAGCCTATAACACCCCCTGCCGCGAAGACCAGAAAGGCACCCCGACGGGGGTTTACGGGCTTACCAAACTCCACGGGGAAGAGAAAATAAAGGCTTCGGGCTGCAAATATGTGATTATCCGCACCGCCTGGCTCTATTCCGAATTCGGCAGGAACTTCTGCAAGACTATGCTCGCCCTCACATCTTCCAAACCGGAAATCAAGGTGGTTTTCGACCAGGCAGGCACTCCCACCTACGCCCTCGACCTCGCACGGGCAATCTGCACCGTCACAGACGACTACAAGCGCAGTCCCGGGGAAAGTTATCCGAAGACCGGGGTCTATCACTACAGCAACGAGGGAGTCTGCTCCTGGTACGATTTCGCGAAGATGACAGCGGAGTTTGCCGGGCACAAAGACTGCCGCATACTCCCCTGCCACAGCGACGAATTCCCAAGCCCTGTGGTACGCCCATCATATTCCGTACTTGACAAAACACTCATCAAAAGGACTTTCGGCATCGAAATCCCATACTGGACCGATTCGCTGAAAGTCTGCATCAACAATCTGAAGCACTGATATGGCAGCAAGGACAATACTCATCACAGGAGGCGCCGGATTCATAGGGAGCCACCTCGTGAGACTGATGACAAACAGCCATCCCGACTATCGAATCATCAATCTCGACAAACTGACCTACGCGGGTAATCTCGCGAACCTCAAGGATATAGAGAACAAGCCGAACTACCGTTTCGTGCGTATGGACATCTGCGATTTCGAGGGAATCCTGGAACTGCTCAGGAGTGAAAAAGTGGACGGAATCATCCACCTCGCCGCAGAAAGCCACGTGGACCGTTCCATCAAGGACCCGTTCACTTTCGCCCGTACGAATGTCCTCGGGACCCTTTCCCTGCTTCAGGCGGCAAGGCTCTATTGGGAATCCCTACCGGAAAGATACGAAGGCAAGCGCTTCTACCACATATCCACCGATGAGGTTTACGGTTCGCTGCGCCTGACCCATCCCGAAGGCATAGAGCCTCCGTTCAGCACCACCGCATCCTCCGGCACCCACCATCTCGCCTACGGGGAGGACTTTTTCAGGGAGGAGAACAAATACACCCCACATTCGCCATATTCGGCTTCAAAGGCCTCTTCCGACCATTTCGTGAGGGCATTCCACGACACCTACGGAATGCCAGTGGTCGTGACGAACTGTTCCAACAACTACGGTCCGTATCAATTCCCGGAGAAACTCATACCCCTGTTCATCAACAACATACGCCACCGCAAGCCGCTTCCTGTCTATGGCAGGGGAGAGAATGTGAGGGACTGGCTCTATGTGGAAGACCACGCCAGGGCCATTGACTTGATTTTCCACAAGGGGGAGATTGCCGGAACCTACAACATCGGAGGCTTCAACGAGTGGAAGAACATAGACATAGTGCGTCTGCTCATCCGGACCGTGGACAGGCTCCTGGGACGGTCTGAGGATGAGGATATGAATCTCATAACCTATGTGACTGACAGGCCCGGACACGACGAGCGCTACGCCATAGACTCCAGCAAATTGCAGAAAGAACTTGGCTGGGAGCCGTCCCTGCAGTTCGAGGAAGGCATAGAGAAGACCGTGCGCTGGTATCTGGAGAATCAGGACTGGCTGGACAATGTGACTTCCGGAGACTATATGCACTACTATGAACAGATGTACGGCGGAAGATGAACTTCAAAATCATATCGGACTACAGCCCTTCGGGAGACCAGCCCTCTGCGATTGACGGCATCTGCCGCGCCCTGAAAGACGGTTCGGATGCGGTGACGCTGCTTGGCGTCACCGGCTCTGGCAAGACTTTCACTATGGCGAACGTCATCGAGAGGCTGCAACGTCCGGCATTGATTCTGAGCCACAACAAGACCCTCGCCGCCCAACTCTACGGTGAGTTCAAGTCCTTTTTCCCGAACAACGCGGTGGAGTATTTCGTGTCCTACTACGACTATTATCAGCCTGAGGCATACATCCCCACCACCGACACCTATATCGAAAAGGATTTGAGCATCAATGACGAAATCGAGAAACTGCGACTGAGTGCAGCCTCGGCACTGATGTCCGGCAGGAGGGACGTAATCGTGATTTCCAGCGTTTCCTGTCTCTATGGAATCAGGAATCCGGAAGATTTTCACAACCAGACAGTCGTGGTGCGGCGCGGAGAGCAAAGAAGCCTTACGGGGCTGCTCTACAAGCTTGTGGATGCGCTATATTCACGCACCGAAACCGATTTCAAGAGGGGGACTTTCAGGGTACGGGGAGACACTGTGGACGTGTGCATAGGCTACGGCGAGAATGCGGTCAGGATTGAGTTTTTCGGTGACGAGGTGGACAGGATATGCTCCATCGACCCCGTCTCGGGGGCAACGCTCCAGGAGATAGACCAGATTTCCATCTATCCTGCCAACAATTTCGTGACGACGAAAGAAAGGTCCGCCAAGGCGATAAGTATGATTCAGGACGACCTGAGAATCAGATACGACCAGTTGATCGAGTTCGGCAAGGGTTTGGAAGCCAAGAGGTTGAAACAGAGGGTGGAATATGACCTCGAGATGATAAAGGAGATGGGCTACTGCCCGGGCATCGAGAATTATTCGCGCTATTTCGACGGACGCAGCGAGGGGATGAGACCTTTCTGCCTGATTGACTATTTCCCGAAAGACTATATCACTTTCATCGACGAGAGTCACGTGACCATCCCGCAGATCAGGGCAATGTACGGAGGGGACCATTCCCGCAAGTCGGTGCTGATTGACTATGGGTTCAGGCTTCCGGCTGCGGCTGACAACAGGCCTCTGAAATTCGACGAGTTCGAGGCTCTGTCCGGACAGACGGTCTATGTGAGCGCCACGCCGGCGGAGTATGAGTTGGAAAAGTCGGAGGGACTTGTGGTCGAACAGGTCGTACGGCCTACGGGACTGCTGGACCCTCCTGTCCAGGTTAGACCGACGAAGAATCAGGTGGATGACCTTCTGGAGGAAATACGGGTTCGTGCGGAGGCTGACGAGAGGGTGCTGGTCACCACCCTCACCAAGCGGATGGCTGAGGAACTGGAGAAGTATTTTACAAATATGGGTGTGCGCTGCCGCTATATCCATTCGGACGTGGACACTATGGAGAGGGTGGAAATCATCGAGGATTTCAAGAACGGGCTCTTTGACGTGCTGGTGGGTGTGAACCTTCTGAGGGAGGGGCTGGACATTCCCACTGTGTCTCTGGTGGCTATCCTGGATGCGGACAAGGAGGGGTTCCTGCGCAGCGGCAGGGCTCTGACCCAGACGGCTGGAAGGGCTGCGAGAAATGTGAACGGACTTGTGATTATGTATGCGGACACCATTACCAAGTCTATGCAGGAGACCATCTACGAGACTGACAGGCGCAGGACCAAGCAGATGGAATACAACAAGTTGCACGGGATTACCCCCAAGCAGGTCAGTGTCCGGAACAATGCCCTTGCCGAGGGCAGGCAAGGAAAGGCTGAAAAGTTCGGCAGCGGGCGGATCAGTGCTGCCAATTCCTACGAGGCTCCGACTTACGTGCCCCATCCTTCAGACCTGGGGAGGGGAAGGATTACAGTGGGGCTGGGACACGATTCTGTGCGTGAGAGCAACAGTGCCTATGTGGACGGATATGTTGCGGCTGACCTTGCTGCGGTGCTCCAGGACCCTGTGATACGGTCTATGACGAGGGAGCAGGTGGAAAAGGCGGCTGAGACTGCAAAGGCGAATATGAAGAAAGCCTCCGCCGAATTGGATTTCGTTGCCGCAGCCAAATACCGTGACGAGATGTGGGCACTCCAGCAGTACCTGAAAGTCTGGAAAGATTAGTTACGGATGAAATGGCTGACGTCCGGTGATGGAACGTCCGAGCGTAAGTTCGTCGGCATACTCCAAATCGTCCCCGAATCCCAACCCACGTGCAAGCGAAGTGACGCGCACATTGTCAGCCGAAATCTGCCGGTAAATGTAAAAAGCAGTGGTCTCCCCCTCCACATCCCCACTCAAAGCCAGGATGACCTCCACCGGAGCCTCCCCGAAAGCCTTGACCCTTGCTACGAGTTCCGCAATGGTGAGATCCGAAGGACCGATTCCGTTGATGGGGGAAACCACTCCCCCAAGCACGTGATACAACCCGTGATACTGACCCGTAGCCTCGATGCTCATCACATCCCGGACAGACTGCACCACGCATATGGTGCTCCTGTCCCTGGTACGGTCCGAACAGATGGCACAAGTGTCCCAATCCGAGACCATACTGCACTCCCTGCAATACTTGACATTGTCCCTCAACGAGTTAATCGCCTCAGTGAAATGATGTACATTCTCCTTGGGCTGGCGCAGAAGGTGCATGGCAAGACGAAGCGCACTCCTCCGGCCTATTCCCGGAAGAGTGCCTATTGCCTCGACTGCATTTTCCAGCAGTTTGGATGGATAGTTCGAATTCATCATTCCTGTGAATCCAGCACGATGTGCATAGTGTCACGGGCAATCATCAGTTCCTCATTGGTGGCGATGACTGCAACCTTGACCTTGGAATCAGGCAGGGTAATCATCATTTCGTCAGCCTTTTCGCCGGCATTCCTGTCGTAGTCGAACTTGAGTCCGAGATAGGTCAGATTCTCGCAGATACGGCGGCGGAGTCTCGGATTGTTCTCGCCGATGCCTCCGGTAAAGATGATGAGATCCACTCCGTTCATTGCGGCTGTGTAGGCTCCGATGAGCTTTGTGATGTCGTAAGTGAGTTTCTTGAGCGTGACTTTGGCCCTTGCGTTGCCAGCATTCGCTGCCTCATTGAGGTCACGGGCATCGGAAGAAAGCCCCGAAAGCCCGAGGAAACCAGACTGCTTGTTCATAATTTTGCTCATCTGGGCAGTCGTAAGGTTTTCTTTCTCCATTATGTAGGTCACGATATCCGGATCCAGGCTGCCGCAGCGGGTACCCATAATCATACCCTCAAGCGGGGTAAAGCCCATCGAAGTGTCCACGGACTTGCCGTTCTGCACTGCCGTGACACTGCTTCCGTTGCCCAGGTGGCAAGTGATTATCTTGCTGTTGTTCAAGTCGATGCCTGCGAACTCAGCCCCTTTCGCACTCACATACTTGTGGCTGGTGCCGTGGAAGCCGTAGCGGCGCACGCGGTATTTCTCGTAGTAGTTGTAAGGAAGAGCATAGAGATATGCGTAGTCAGGCATAGTCTGATGGAAAGCAGTGTCGAAGACAGCCACCTGGGGAACCGTAGGCAGGGCTGCATTCACAGCCTCGATGCCGAGCAGGTTGGCAGGATTGTGAAGCGGAGCCACCTCGCAGCATTTCCTTATGCCCTCCACCACATTGTCGTTGATGAGCGCACTGCAGAAGAACTCCTCACCTCCGTGCACCACCCTGTGTCCGACTGCTTCGATGTCTTCGAGGGAGTTGAGAACTCCGACCTCCTTGTCGAGCAGAGCCTCAAGCACTGCCTTGATGCCGACCGTATGGTCCTGTATAGGCATTTCGCGTTCGATTTTCTGCTTGCCGACAGCCTGATGTTTCAGACAGCCCATCTCCATTCCGATACGCTCCACCAAACCTTTGGCAAGAAGATCATAGACATTGTCGTTCTTCATATCCAGCAGCTGGTACTTCAATGAAGAACTTCCACAGTTAAGAACAAGTATTATCATAATGTTGAAAAATTTAATTGTCTGAACGTGATTTCCGGCATTGCGTTAAGCAACTGCCGCCATCCGGACCGCAAATTTAAGAAACTTTTGTCAATAAAGAACCAATTTCATACATTTGTCGCCGACTTGGGTTATAAATGGAAGCGCACTGCGGCACGTCCGCCTGTGCGCCCGCAGACGAATATGGTCCAGGTCAAGAACATAGAGATTCTCGGCACATCCTTCCTTGCCGGGAGCATAGCAGGATGCCTGTTCCTGCCGCATCCCTCCCCTATGCTCCATTCAGCACTTTGCGCGGTTTTCTTCATCGTCGCCGCCACAGTACTTTTCCTGCGCCGGGCACGATGGATTCCTCTTCTCATCCTGACCTGCCTCTGCGGAATGCTCTGCATCCTGCGGGGTGCGGAATGTGGAATGACGGCAGGAGAAACCCTGGGACAGACCGAAACTTCCCTGTATTTCTGCAGGGCCATAGACGGGCTCGGTTTCAGGAATGCAGAGGTGACAGCCCTGGTAAAAGCCCTGCTGCTCGGGGACAGGAGCGGACTGTCCGTCGGGACGGTCCAGGATTTCAGGCAAAGCGGAGCCTCCCACATTCTTGCGCTGTCCGGGCTGCATCTGGGGATTGTCTA
>JBJEJT010000271.1:0-2545 GCA_051878255.1 Candidatus Cryptobacteroides sp.
GTATTCCACTCTGGAGCGCACTGGCATACGTCCTTGTCTGGATGTGTGCGGCATCTGGGGAGGTTACACCGGAGCCGGCTCCAAGACTGTGCTTCCGTCCGAAGCCCACGCCAAGATTTCTATGCGTCTGGTGCCGAACCAGGACAGTACTCGCATCACTGAACTCTTTATGGAGCATTTCAAGGCGATTGCCCCGGATTATGTGAAAGTGGAAGTCAGCCCTTGCCACGGAGGCAATGGATTCCTCATCCCTATTTCTTCAAAGGCATATCAGGCAGCATCACGCGCCATTACAGAAGTCTATGGAGTAGAGCCTGTCCCGTCCAGGGGTGGCGGCAGCATCCCCATTCTGGCAGATTTGCAGCACATTCTCGGCATTGACCCGCTGCTGATGGGTTTCGGGCTTGAAAGGGACACGATCCATTCTCCCAATGAATCCTATCTGTTGAGTCAGTTCTTTGCCGGTATCGAATCCATTGTTCTCTTCTATAAGTATTACTGATTATGGATGTTTCTGCTGTTATCCTTTTTTGCATTGCATCCCTGCTCTTCGGGGTTGCCGTTTCAGTGCTTGTGGCATTCCGTCTGTATTCCAGGCAGAAAGCCTTGCTTGATGAGTCCCGAGACCTTTCCCGTGAATTGGAGAAGTCTCTCTCCGAGAGCCAATCGGAGTGTCAGGTCCTGAAGACCAGGAACGAGATGCTCCTTGCTTCAAGGGACGATGACAGGAAGCGATATGAGGAGGCATTGAATGCCCAGCAGGCAAAGTTTGACGAAACGGTCGGGAAGATGACTGCCCAACTGAAATCTGCCACCGAAGAGATGCTCAAGCAGCGTCAGAAAGAGTTCTCGGATTCCAGCAAGGAGAACATAGGGCAGGTGGTTACTCCGTTGAAGGAGACCATAGAGAAGATGAAGCAGGCCCTCAATGATACTACGCTCAGGCAGAGCCAGATGAACGGGGAGATGAAAGCGGGGATCGAGAATATGATGAGATATTCGGAGGCTGCACGCAAATCGGCGGACGAACTTGCGAATGCCCTCCGTCACGGCAGCAAGATGCAGGGGGACTGGGGCGAGACGGTGTTGGATGAACTTCTTGCATCACAGGGATTTACGAAAGGTGTCCACTACGATGTCCAGGCTGTCCTGAAAGATGCGTCCGGCAAGACTGTCCTCAATGAACAGGGAGGTTCGCTGCGTCCGGACCTGATTCTGCACCTGGATGCCACAAGGGATGTAATCATAGATTCCAAGGTGTCGCTGAGTGCGTTTGTGGACTATGTGAACGCAGAAAACGAAGAAGACCGCAGACGCTATCTGAATGACCATCTGGCGAGCCTGAACCAGCACGTGAAGGAACTTTCCCAGAAAGATTATTCCTCTTACGTGATGCCTCCGAAAATCAGGATGGACTATGTCATTATGTTTGTTCCGAATACAGGGGCTTTGTGGACTGCCTTGAATGTGCAGCCGGACCTCTGGCGCAAGGCTATGGAGAAGAATGTCTTTATTGCGGACGAGCAGACGCTTTTCGCTGCGCTCCGGATTATCAATCTTACCTGGAGGCAGATTGCACAGGCCCAGAATCAGGAAAAGGTTTTTGAACTTGCCAATGAGCTTCTGGACAGGGTGGGGCAGTTCCTTAAAAAGTATTCAGAGATAGGAACGGCTTTGGACAAGGCTCAGAAAGCTTATGAGGAGGGAAACCGCAAACTTCAGCCCGGAGGGCAGAGCATCATAACCACTTGCAGTAAACTTCAGAAACTCGGCGCACGCAACAGTACGAAGAATCCTGTTCCTATGATTTCCGCATCTGACGATGCTGAATGATGATCTTGGCAGGGTGGTCTCCTGTGTGGGGATGCCCGGTCGAGCCGGGTATGACGTGGCTTTGGCGACACAAAGGGGCTTCAGGACTACATTCGGATGTTGGGTTGCCTTTGCTGTGGCTTTATCTTCATTTCATATCAGCGTCGTCGTTGCCTGCCCAAGTGGCAATCGCAATCTACAATGTGAATAATCCGTCATTGCCTGTCCAATCGGCAGTCCCGATCTACAATGTGAAAAATCCGTCATTGCCGGCTTGACCGGCAATCTATATCGGCTTTGGGAGTGATGTGATAGGATTTGTTTCGGGACGGTGCGACGGGCTCAAGTCGGGCCGGGTTGAAGTGTTAAATTTCAGTTAATATGCGTAAAGTTTTCAGAATAATTTTGAATATAAATTTTTAATGCCGACATTTGCGGATGATGAGGTTGTCCGGAAATTCCGGGCATAAAGTGTCGAGATATGTTCCCATCAGAGAGTAAAGCCAATGTATTGAACTTCACTGAGTTGCTGTGGGGGGGGGTATTGTCTTTATGAACTGTTAGCATATAGTTTGGCGGAAGAGACCGCCGGAAGAATACAGCAAGGGTGCTGATACCGTTCAGGTGTCGGCACCCTTGCTGCCTTTTGTGGTGCAGCAAAATGCCGTTCCGAAGTTTCGGGCCGGTGTACAGAGATAAAACGGACAACATAAAGTTTATTGAATTTATAGGG
>JBJEJT010000272.1:0-2538 GCA_051878255.1 Candidatus Cryptobacteroides sp.
GGGATGGAAAGCATCCTCAGCCGTTTCAAGAAAGGCAGGGACGACAAAGCCCCGGGGCGGGAAGATGAAGCGGCAACCTATATGGAACAGACAATTGCAGATGTGAAAAGAACAAATGATGAACTTGCTCAATGCAAATTGAAATTATCATTTATGGAAGACCGTGTGAAGGAGCAGGAGAGACATATAGCCGACCTTCAGGGAACCATAAGGATATTGAGAAAAGCCAAGGGATTTGACGATTCTGAGAAAATTTGAAATCCCCTGGCCCGTGAAAGGTCAGCAGATACCGACCTGAATGTGTAACCTATCTTGAAGAAACAACCTGTCACGATGGCTCGTAGCCACCGACAGGGGGCGTTTTGACCTATGGAAAAGGCGGCACACAAAAAGTGAACTGCTTTTCCGCAGACAGGCAACCGAGGTTCTGGACTGACCTAATGCACCTGAAGCGACAAGCAGTTCACGTTGTAACGTGAACCACTGCCACTTGTCCCGTGCATTATTGCGAAATGGTCCAGATTCCGATTGCAGAACAAGAGCCGAGCTCAATATTTCAATCACTGATGCGGACGATCCTATTCTTCCGCAGCAGTTTCTTCCTGTATCAAATCTTCTGTGTCAAGTTTTATGTTCGCTATCCCCTTGCGTTGTTTCTTCAAATCAAAATAGCCGATTACCGATATGAGCAGCGAACCTGCAAAATCCAGCATAAGGTCTTCCATCGTGTCCCTCAGGGCTTCGTGTCCCACGAGAGGTTCCGAAGCATCATAGGTCCCACTGCTTACCAGGAACTGTTGGGAATTCAGACCGAAGATCCCGTCCGTGACGAATTCTATGATTTCCCATATTGCCCCCACTGCGAGCGCGAAACTGATTACCCACAAGGAAACGAATATCGGGGAATAACGGAACTTGTTGCCTTCCACACTGTTGAAAGTGTTGATGATGACATATCCGAGGATGCCCAGAAGGACGCCGGAAATGCCGTGCTCCAAAGAATCCCACCACGGAATGCGCCCGTAGAAATCCGCCACATCCCCGAGAATGAGGCATCCGAAACTGAACGCCACGAAGATTATCTCCATCAATGCCGGAATCTTGACCCTCATTATCCTGTGGAGGATGTCGGGCACGAAAATCAGGAATATCATCAATGCCACCTCGAAAGTCTGGAATGCCAGACGGCTCTGGGTGGCATCGTCTTCCACGATGCAGATGGAAACTATGCCTCCTGCAAACAATAATGCGCACAATACAAGTATCGCCTTTGAGAACTTGGTGTATTTACGGAACTTCATTGCTAACTTGATTTTTGGTGCAAATGTACGGAGTTTTTCAAAATTCGGAAGCATTTTCATCCCATTTCGCATAATGGAACAAAAAAAAGGCGGTCAGGATCTGCATCCGACCGCCTTTTCAATGATAGGATTCCTAAAGTTCGGAAAGATCCTGCTGTGTCTGAGCCACAGGAGCCACAAGTGTTTCCTGGAACTCCTTCTGACCGGTACCGGCAGGGATTGCGTGACCGCAGATCACATTCTCCTTCAAACCCTCGAGATAGTCCACGCGACCGCGGATTGCAGCCTCGCTGAGAACCTTGGTGGTCTCCTGGAATGATGCTGCCGAAATGAAGCTGTTGGTCTTCAATGCAGCACGGGTAATACCCTGGAGAATCTGGTTGGCAGTCGCAGGTTTAGCCTCACGCACGACAACGGTCCTGAGTCCCTGGCGCTCGAGCGAAGAGTTTTCGCTGCGAAGCTCGCGTGGAGTGATAATCTGACCCGGAGTGAATCTCTGGGAATCACCAGCCTCCACAACATAGAACTTGCCGTAGATTCCGTCATTGGTGTCCATAAACTGCCATTTGTCCACAAGTTCTTCCTGGAGGAACTCGGTGTCGCCCGGGTCCACGATCTGAACCTTGCGCATCATCTGGCGGACGATGATCTCGAAATGCTTGTCGTTGATTTTCACACCCTGCAGACGGTAAACCTCCTGAATCTCGTTCACGATATACTCCTGAACCTTGATAGGACCGAGTATCCTGAGCAAGTCGGTAGGGGAAACGGCACCGTCTGAAAGCCTCATCCCGGCTTTGACATAGTCGTTTTCCTGCACCATTATCTGCTTGGTAAGAGGAACCAGATATGATTTCTGCACGCCTGAACGGTTGGTTACGATAATCTCACGGTTACCCCTCTTGACCTTGCCCATAGTGACCTCGCCATTGATTTCAGTGACGATGGCAGGGTTGGAAGGATTTCTTGCCTCGAAGAGTTCCGTAACTCGAGGAAGACCTCCGGTGATATCGCTGGACTTACCGATGGCACGAGGAATCTTGATGATGATGTCTCCGACTTTCACCTTGTCGCCCTCGTTAATCATAACGTGTGCGCCGACTGGCAGGTTGTACTGCTTCTTGATGCTGTTGTCGTCGTCCACGATGAGTATGCTCGGGTTCTTGCTCCTGTCACGACCCTCGATGATGACCTTGTCTCTGTTGAGAGAGTATTCGTCAGCCATTTCCTCGCGATA
>JBJEJT010000273.1:0-10464 GCA_051878255.1 Candidatus Cryptobacteroides sp.
AACTTTGACACAAACGCACATATTATGACACTGAAAAGAATTCTTCTTCCGCTTTCATCCCTCGCCGCAATAGGATGCGGAGGCGCACAGGAAAAACATCCGAATATCATCTATGTCTTCCCGGACCAGTTCAGGAACCAGGCTATGGCTTTCTGGAACGAGCCTGAGTTCGCTCCCCACGCAGGATGGCAGGCAGACCCGGTCGTGACACCCAACCTCGACAGTTTCGCAAGGGAAAGCGTGGTCCTGTCCAGGGCTATGAGCAACTGTCCCCTCAGCAGTCCGTACAGGGGGATTTTCCTTACCGGGATGTATCCGGAAAGAAGCGGTATCACCCTGAACTGTATGGCAGAAAGACCTGAAAGCAGCCTGAGGGAGGATGCAGTCTGCATCAGCGACGTCCTGAGTGCGAATGGCTACAGTTGCGGGTACATAGGCAAGCTTCACGCTGATTTCCCGACCCCCAACGACCCTGCGAACCCAGGAGAATACGTTAGTTCGCGCAGACCGGAATGGGATGCCTACACCCCGCCGGAGAAACGTCACGGGTTCAGTTACTGGTATTCCTACGGCACTTTCGACGTGCACAAGAATCCACACTACTGGGACACAGATGGAGTGCGCCACGACCCCGGGGAGTATTCCGTGAAACACGAGACCGACAAGGCGATAGAATTCCTGCGCAACAATGCCGGACAGAGGAAGAAAGATGCGCCATTCTTCCTTGCGCTCGCATACAACCCACCCCACAGTCCCTATTCCAGCCTCGATGACTGTATGGAGGAAGATTACGATTTGTACAAAGATATGTCCTGCGGGGAACTGTATGTCCGCCCGAATGTCGATACGACACTCTCCAAGGCTCATTCCGCAAAGTATTATTTCGCGAATGTGACAGGGGTGGACAGGGAGTTCGGCAGGCTCATCAGGGAATTGAAGGCTCTCGGACTGGACAAGAACACGATTGTGGTCTTCACTTCCGACCACGGCGAGACTATGTGCAGCCAGGGTACGGAAGACCCGAAGAATTCCATCTACACGGAGGCTTTCAACGTGCCTTTCATCATACGCTATCCCGGCAGGCTCAGACCGCACGTGGACAACACATTGCTCAGTTCCATCGACATCTACCCCACCCTCCTTTCCCTTGCAGGTCTGGGGGACAGGATTCCATCCTCGGCAGAGGGTCGCGACCTCTCGCCTGTACTTCTGGAGAACGGGGAGGAATGTGACATCCCCCAGGCTGTGCTTTACATCAGGAATGTGAACGGGGAACAGGATGAGAACGGCATTGTACACGGCTTTTTCCCTGTTGCAAGGGGCGTGAGGACTGCCACCCACTCGATGGAAATCACCATACGCAGAGACGGCAGCCTGAAACGGGTGCTTATGTTCAACGATGCCGAGGACCCTTACCAGATGCACAATCTGGACTACAGGAGCAATCCGGAACTGTTCAGGGAACTTTGCGGTGTGCTTTCAGCGAAACTCGAAGAGGCAAACGACGTTTGGTTCCGGGAGGGGACACTTGACACGATCCTCCAGCCTTGAAACATACGGGAACGTGGTCCGATGTTCCCCATCAGCCGGGTCTCTGAAACGGCTTTCCCAACATATAGTTCCCGCATCCGGAACAAAGCCACCGCCCACCCCGGCAGGAACCGAGTTGGGCGGTGGCTGATACAATCTCTCGGACCAAGACCCATCAGTCGTCGAAAGGCGGGGCGATGATGCTGACTGTCATTTCGCAAACTTTCTGAGAAGAAGCCAGATAATTGGCATTGGTCCCGACAAATGTGACTGTATAGGTGCCAGGTTCCTCCCAGGTGTACTCAAAAGTGTGCAGATAATTCTGAAGGTTCTTGATGACGGTACCTTTGTCGTTAGCGACCTTATTCAGAGGGATAGGTCTGGAAATCACCCAACCGTCAATCGCATAAGGCAAAACATTTGCCGCCACTCCCTGCATCACTATATGGGCGTCAGTCTTGTCGAAGTTGATTGAACCGTTCCCCTGATTCTTGTAATAAGGATTCTCCACTTCCTCGTTCATCATAACGGAAACCATATCCATACTACCGAAATCAATCTGGGAATAATCCATCCCTTCAATATCCAAATCCATAGTGATGGTTCCATTTAAGAGATACCATCTCTGAGTCTTTGTATTGTCCTGTGGACACCAGTGGAAAGCAATGGAGAAATTATCCTTGTAATCAGTCAGATCATAAGTCTGGTAAGTCCAGCTGTCGGATGCACCTTCTTTATACTCAAGTTTGTCCCAGCCTTGCATTCCACCCTCATACATCTCCTTGATAGTTTGCCTGTCGGCGGCACCATCAGAACCGTCGAGACCGTCAAACTCCTTGGAAACATAGACCTCCAAAGCACCGGCGTTTCCATACCTCGCCTTGTAATCAATGTCGATGGAAGCGGACTTGACTGCCTCCATAGGCACTTCATACCGGCTTCTGAACTTGTATTGGGAACCTCGCTCCCCACTGTAGAAAACGATATTGTCCACATCCCCCGAAAAGTTGAAGCGCACAGGTTGCCCTGCAATGTAGGTATTGGACTTGTCGAGAGAAACAGTATAGTCAATTTTATAGACAACATCCTGCTGACAGGCTGTTACGAAGACAACTGCTGCAAAAATCAAATGTATTTTTTTCATAACTCCTCTATCATTTAATTAGCCCATAATGAGTTCTGAACCAGTTCGGTGTTGGCACCAAGCTCAATGGAAGGAATTGGAAGCAGTTCGTGCCTCTTCTGAACAGAACTTGCCATATTGACGGCATAACTTGCATAAGTCGTGCTCGAAGACCACCTTGTATCAGCCGTCTGCTCTATGTACGAATGTATTTCATCCACATAGATGCCCCAACGTATGAGGTCGAAACGACGGATACCCTCGAAACAGAGTTCACGTCCTCTCTCATTGCGTACGAACTGGCGGAATGACTCCTTGTCGTAATCCGAAAAAGCAGGAGTGGAAATGCCAGCCCTTGTCCTGACTTTTACCACGGCATCATAAGCCTCCTGGGTCGGACCAGACAATTCGTTGGATGCCTCGGCGTACATCAGGAGCACGTCAGAGTAGCGGAGAAGAGGATAATTGATGCAGTTATACAGACTTTTCGATGTCTTCTGACCTTCGTACTCCACCTCTCTCCTGAATTTGCCGCAATTACGGATTGCCTGTGCAGTGACAGGATCAGTTGTCGTGGTTATTCCAGAATAGACATAAGGCGTCATATCAATGCCAGCCACAGATTTCCCCGTCCCCGTCGTCCCATACGGAGGATATTTATCATTGCCGGCATAGTTGTACGGAGGCAGGTTCCATTCCTGACGTTTGTCTGTGACAGTCTGGAGTCCGTTTTCCGTTTCAATCCTGTCGGTTTGCCAATAGAGATCCCAGAGCCTGAGGGAACCATTGTATTGGCCGTGGGCGAAATTGCACTTGAATTTGCTGAATTCCGTGGACTCACTGTTGCCACTCTGAAGTCCGAGCAAATCCCCTATGCGCCCGTTGGACCAGTAAGAGGCACTCGACTGGTCCCCATAGAATTCAACCTCCCACATAGACTCGTGATAGTCGGTGTCATACTTGTTCTGGAACATATTCTTGAACACCTGCGAATAATCGGGATTCAAATCGTGTTTGGCACTGAGAATCACGGCATTTGCATAATCACGAGCCTTGGTGAGGCACTCAACCTTGTCCCCTCCGTTCACGCTTTCCCCGGCAAGGAAAAGGTTTACCCTTGCAAGTATTCCCTGGATCGTGGTCTTGGTTACCCGTGAAGGCTGGGCGGCAATATCATCATCTGCAAGTTCAAGGCAGGCTTCCATCTCTGATTCAGCCCAGGAGAGCACCTCATACTGTGGAGTTGCCTTGCAATACACCTCTTCCGGAACTTTCACTGCCGTAGTCCTCAGAGGCACATCCCCGAATGACTGTGCAATGATGAAGTAATAATACGCCCTGAGGAAGCGGGCTTCATTGTAATACTTGCCGTCTTTGTCGAACTCGGTCTGGACCACAGCCTCCATAAAGGAGTTCGCATTGTCCACACCCTTGTAGATGGCAGTCCAGATGTCATAAACATACTGGTTGCCAGCGTCGTGGCGGAGATATTGGAGGAAATTTGTGGAAATCTCCCTGTTGAAATAACATAGGTCGTCAATATTGGAATACATCAGGGAATAATAGTTCCCGTAAAATGCCTCCCTGCTCATCGCGCCATAGATGCCGGCAAGACCGTACTGGACCTCAGTCTCCGTCTTGTAGAACGTTTCTGAACAGATGACCTGAGGGGTAACATCGAAGAAACTGCAAGAAGACAAGATTGCTGAAGCGACTGTTCCAATCAATACTTTATATATATTTCTCATAATTTCGACGATTTAGAATGTGAATGAAAGTCCGGCTGTCAGACCGAATGCACGAGGATATGCCGACCAGTCAAAACCCGGTGTAAGGACAGAATTCCTGGTGGACACTTCCGGATCCGGTCCGGAATAGCTTGTGAAAGTGAGCACATTGTCTGCTGAGACATAGACCCTCATAGTGTCAAAGTGCATCTTGCGGAGAGCCTGGCGAGGCAGAGTATAGCCGAGGGAAATGTTCCTGAGCCTGAGGTATGAACCGTCCTCCACAACTCGTGAAGAATATACGAACATTCCGTTTGCCTTAACCCTCGGGATGTCGCTTTCCGGATTTTCAGGAGTCCATCTCCCGGTATATGATTTCCACTGGTTGGTGTTGGCTGTGGTACCATTCTCAAAATAGAGCCTGTTGGCATTCAGGATGTCGTTGCCATAACTCCAGGAGAAGAATAGGTTGATGTCGAAACCGTAGAAATTGAAAGTCGTCCCGAAACCGCCGGTTGAGAGAGGCTGGCCGCAACCGATGACCGTGCGGTCGTTGTCATCAATGACGCCGTCTCCGTTGATGTCACGGTATTTCGGGTCACCAGGACGCACCAAACTTTTGCCTACCGATGTCATATATGGTATTCCATCCTTGAGATTATTGCCGGAATTGAATTCGTCAGGCTTGTAGGTGCCCTCATATATGAATCCATACATCAGCCCCGTAGGTTTGCCCACCTGGGTGATATAAGGATACTGAGCGTTGAATTTCTGATCCCAGGAAACGGGGCTCAGGAGGGAGTATTGGTCGTTGGTAAGCGCCGTCACAGTGTTGCGGTTCATCGCGATGTTGAAATTGATGTTCCACACGAAGTTTTTCTTCTGGATAGGAGTGACATCAAGGGTGATCTCACCACCGTGGTTGCGCATAGAACCTATATTCATCATCATAGATGTGTAGCCTGAAGATGACGGGATCGTCGCCTGGAGCAAAAGATCGCGGGTGTTCTTGAGATACCAGTCCGCAGTCAGTTTGATACGGCTGTCAAAGAATGAAAGGTCAAGTCCGACATTCCACTGCTCGGTAGTTTCCCATTTGAGGTTGCTGTTGGCAAGATTGACAGGGTAATATCCAGATATGTACTGTCCGTTGAAAACGTAGTCGTAGGAGTTCTTGTCGCCTGGCTTGGTGGCAATCTGGGAATAGAAATCGTACGGGGTCGTGGTCCTGTTGTTACCGGTCAGACCCCAGGATGCACGGAGTTTTCCATTGCTGAGCCAATCCTTGTCCTTGAACCAGTCCTCCCGGTTGAAATTCCAGGAAAGTCCGGCTGATGGGAAATAGCCCCAGCGGTTCCCTTTAGGGAATTTTGACGAACCGTCCGCACGGAAAGACGCAGTGAGATAGTATTTGTACCTGTAATTGTAATTGAGCCTGAAAAGTCCGGACATCATCGTCCAGTCATATTCCCACGGTGTCACGGTCTGGTAATTCCCGGTATGAAGCCCGTTCAGTCCCAGGGACTCGTTTGTCATCTGTGTGGCGTAAGTACCCTTGTAGTCGGATTTCTCGCCCTGCATCGTGAAACCACCGAGAAGCTGGAGATGGTGGTTGCGCTTGATATGCTTGGTCCAGGTGAGGGTATTCTCGTTGAGCCAGGTCAGCTTCCTGGTCCAGTAGATGCCTCCATTGACACCCTTTCCCGAAGGAGAACCAGGATACCCCGTGTAGGTTTGGGTGCCGTTGAATTCTTCCCTGCGGCGATTGTTCATCGTGTAGCCTCCCGTGATTTTCAACTTGAGGTCTTCAATGATTTCCCAGGTAAGTCCGAGATTGGCGTTGAGATAATCGACGATGGTCTTGCGATACTCGTTCTGGGCTGTCTTGATAGGGTTGAAGCGGTAGTCGCCGGCACCGGTGGTTTCAGAATCGACGAGTTCGTCGTACAAATCGTCGGTATTGCTGGAACGGATAGGCTTCACAGGTCTATATCCCCACACGGAATACATAAGCCAGCCTGTGGCAGATGAGGCAGCCTGTGCGTCGGTCGGGGTGACACCGTTGGTAATGGATCTGGAATAGTTCGCGAGCAAATCCACGGTAACCTTCTTGCCGATTTTCTGCTGGAAGTTTATCTTTCCCTGATACCTCTGGAAATTGGACTGGATGATGATACCGTCCTGGTCCACGGCAGAAAGACTGATGTTGTAGCGGTTACCGGCTTCCTTGCTTCCCCCGGAGAGGGATATGGAATAGTTCTGGGTGAGGGCGTTACGGTATAGGGTATTCTGCCAGTCATTGTAAGGGATATCCTTGTAGTCCTCGACGGAGTAACTCTTGATTCCGGCAGCCTCGTCTTCCTCCGACGGCTTCAGATACGGATTGGTGTTGCCGCTAATCTCATATATCTCACTCTGCAACTGCACGAATTCATATCCGTTCATCAATTCCACTTTCTTGGCAATCTGATTCATTGTCCAGGAAGCAGAGAAATTCACTTTCGGCTTGCCCTCCACACCCTGTTTGGTGGTGATGACAATCACACCGTTGGCACCTCTCGCACCGTAGATTGCAGTTGCTGAAGCATCCTTGAGGATGTCTATGGATTCGATGTCGGCAGAGTTGAGTGCCGTAGCCATAGAACTTTCAGTCGGGAATCCGTCAATGACATACAGAGGGGCACTGCTCTGGGTGAGGGAGTTGTTGCCTCGGATAGTTATGTTGGCTTCCGTACCGAGGGCGCCATCGGAAGTGGACACTACAACTCCTGCCACCTTTCCGGTAAGGGCCTGGTCAAAGTTGGTGACGGGCGCTTTCATAAGTTCGCCCATATCTACTTTGCTGACGGAGCCGGTCAAATCCCTTCTGGCTACGGAACCGTAACCTACGCTGACAACCTCGGCTGCCTCGATGGAGAGTTGCTCTTCCTTGAGCGTAACATTGATGATAGCCCTTCCATTGACGGCTTCCCTTATTTCAGCGAAACCAAGGCAGGAGAAGAGAAGTGTGGACTTGGCAGGAAGCGTAATAACATAATTTCCATCGATATCGGTCACCGTACCATTGGATTTGCTTCCATCCTCCATCACAGTGACAGCGACGAGTGGAATGCCAGAGTCATCAACCACGCGACCGGTAACCTTCACATTCTGGGCATAGAGCGCCACAGTGGAGGTCAGCATAAGCAGGGTCGCCGCAAATTTAGTCAATCCTTGCATTTCAAATAGTATTAGTTCAGGTGTTATTAGTTTATTGATTCGTCCTATTGTCGCACGAGCACGAACTCAACTGGTTTCCCGTGGATGCAACTTACCTCCAGCCTCGTCTTCCCGTCCCCACGACTTACATTCACAGCCGGATTGGTCTCCACAAGTGCGTAGTTGCCGTTGAGCGAAACCACTTTGCTCAGCGGCTGGCTCGGCTGGGTGGTGGTATATCCCTTTTGAGTGATTCCGAGGTCCGGAGTGCATACGCTCATAACCACGGACCCGTCATTCCTGAGCCTTTCCATCACTATGGTCTCAGGCTGGATCTCCGAGGCGAGAGATGTTCCCGACTCGTAACCGCAATAACTGATGTAAGCTGTCGTACCTGTGATCTCATCCTTGACCACGTGTGCTGAATTGTCTGCCTGAAGAACGGTATATGGCTGTTTCTTCGCATATTTTCCACTTTCCTTGCCGGTCGGTTTCACCAGCATCAGGTATTCGTAGGAAGCATCCTGAGGGGCTGACCCGTGGTCTATGTAGGCAGTAATGAAATCCCCCTCCCCTGTCTTTTTCTTGGTGTCGGACGGCGAGGTCTGATGCTTTTTCTCCACAGTAAGCCCATATCCGTCTTTCACGATATAGATATTGCCTTTGGTGTCGGTCAGGACCACCTTGCCATTCTCGTTGTGCCTGTAGGAATAAGGGAAAGCCCCACTGTACTCTTCGTTGATATCCACCTCCTCGTTCTTGTCTTCGAGCCTGAGCTGATAGAGTGTGGTCTCGGTGGGATAGGATGAGTTGTTGGTTATGCCTGTGCCTATGAATACTATCCTGTTGTCAAAGCAGAACACACTCTTCGTGGCAGTGGCACCTGCGCAGAAATTCTGCCTGTCCCCCTCGACATAGGTGAATGCGAGGCAACCGTTCTGTCCCTCGAGTGATGACACTCCCGGGAATCTGGACGTGTTCCTCTCCATAAGAGTTCCTTTGAGCGGATTTTCCAGAAGGTCGAAAGGCAGGTGTACCGAGGTCACCCCGGGGTATCTGTTCCAGTCCCAGCCCTCCTGGGTGTAGCCGCTTTTTTCTGCTCCGCAGGCATCTATGAGCTGGACCGAACCATAACTGAGATAACGTCCGTAACGGTTGTCGGCAGTATATATCTCAGAACTCCAAACATCCGAATTGAAGCCTTTTACAGTAACCATCCAGCCGTTCCTGCGGTGTATTCCGAATGCTCCGTAATTGTAAACATTGAATCCGTCCGGCTGAGTGTATGCTCCGATTCCGTCTTTCTTGAAAAGCGAAAGATTCGCCTTGTCCTTGCCTCCGAGCGCGATATAGGCGCCGGCGAGCTGTGGGTCCACCTTTTTGCCGCTGCCTGTCAGGTCTCCAAGTCTCGCAAGCCTCGCAAAGGTTTCCACATCGGCATCGGGAATCCTTCCGTTGAACGGGTGCCTGCCGCAGACTCCTATCCCCCAGTCACGTCCGTTGGTATAGTCGTAGAGGGTGAGCAGGGCGAATTTGAGGTTCTGTCTCGCAGGCAGGTCTATGGTGAAGTCTGTCCCCTCAGTGTAGAAGATGAAATCCCCCAGACTTGCCACGGCACCCACAGTATAGCCAGGATAATGTCCGCCGTGGTGGAAAGAGGTACCGTCAATTTTCAATCCCCCGAGGGTGCCGTCAGTGAATCCGAGGGAACCGGAAGTCCAACTTCCCAAAGCCTTCATATAGGCATATCTTGCCTCGTCGGAGGGTTGGAGCATCGCGGAAATCACACGGCAGTTGTGAAGAGTGTGCCAGGCATCCAGGATTCCATCCCTGGTCTGCTCATAAGGCATCCTGACCTCCTGCAGTCCGGACCAATATGTGAGTGCGCCCACGTAGTCCTGGAGTTTTCCCGCCTCGGCAAGAGGCTTGCGCAGAATCCATATACCCTTGTAGAGATCGCGTACCTGGTAGCCATAATGGTGGTTCGTACCCATTCCGCTTCCGTAGGCAAAACCCTGGTCGAGAGCGTGATCCATCGCATCGATGACTTTCTGGATGTTGGAGGTGTTGCCCGTGTAAAGGTAGTCGAGGGCGTACCAATAGACAATCTCCTGAATGAACCTGATCCTCATCTCGCCTTTCCCGTGGTTGAACTCGTCATCGCTCAGAAGCGGGGCTCCTGTTACCGAACCGTCAGGCAACCTCCCTATCCCGTATTTGTCGAGATGTGCCTGCGCCCTGCCGAGAAGTGTCCCTGCAGTGTATTCCTTGCCGGGATTGCCGGTGGCAGCCCACACGTCCATCCTTTCCTCCACGGTCTTGAGCATATTCCTCATATCGTCTGTAAGTACAGGCATTTCCGGCTCTACGTACTGTTCCCACTCCCACAGACGGCACCATTGCCACATATCCCTTTCGAGATTCCAGTTGTTCTGGGGAATCTGCTTGTCCGGAGTAATCTGGGCGTGGAGCCTGGTCTTGGAGAAAGACACCCTGTCTATGTATATGGTGCCCGAGGGGGCTTCGCAAGTGATCACCATCTTTGCGGCAGAAGTATTCCTTTCGGCAGGCTTGGCATCTCCGTAATGTCCGTCATCGGTGAGCATATCGATGTATTTCATCCAGATTGTGCGCCATCCCTTGTGGTCCATATCGAACTCGAAGTGGCAGATTTCTTTGCCAAGCCAGTCGTAGAAAGTGAACTTCAGAGGCTGTGCCACAGGTTCGGTATTGTATATCCACATCATCAGACCAGCCCCATTGACTTTCATAGAGGCTTCGATATCCTCGAAATTGGCAAAAGTCAGTTCAGCGTCGGATGAGGACCAGTCGTAACGTACCGATTGTTTCCCATCCTTGAATTTGTCTGAGGCAAGACTCACGGAC
>JBJEJT010000274.1:0-2531 GCA_051878255.1 Candidatus Cryptobacteroides sp.
AGCGGACGAGGTCGAACTTGCGCTGAAACTCCCCGAACAGTTCCCTGCCACGCTCCGCCTGGATCTCTTCCATTATCGCAGACGGGTTGGTCCTGTTGTAGTTCCTTATGCCTGCACGGCTCTTCACGGCGTTGAGGTACTTGAGCGCATTTTCCGAATCCGAGGTCATTGCATAGGCTTCCGCCATCATAAGCACCGCATCGGCGTAGCGGAAAACCTTGTAGTTGTTGGAGTCGTTGTTGGTCTGCATCCCATAGCACCAGAATTTGGGACCGAAGAACGCGGTTGTGGTCGTGCTCTCCATTGAAGTGAAGGTCTCGCCTTTCCATTCCCTCACTATGGACATATCCCTGCGCTTGTCATTGTTTTCGGCAGCCAGGAGATTGTTCACAAGGTAGTTGTTTGCCTGTGCGGGCGCCCAGCAGGTAGTCTTGTCGCCGAGTGTGTCGATGACCACCCCGTTGTATTTGTTGCCTGAACGGGGATATGGCATACACATACAAGCCACGTTTGAGGTGTAGTCCAGACCTCCCGCAGTGTAACTGTGCTGGATTTCGAATATGGATTCCGGCACGTTCTTCCTGGAGAAAGGAATGTCCGAAAGAGGATAGCTTTTCTCATTGAGTTCACCGTAGATTTCTTCCAGTTTCTTCAGCGCCCGGAGCGAAGTCTCCCAATCCTTGTTCCACTGTGCCATCTTGGCTATGAGCATATAGCCCATTGCCGCCCCTGCCCGGTTCTCATCCACATCGCTGCCCCGTTTTGCGGGAAGTGCATCGGCGGCTGTCCATAGTTCTTCTATGAGTGAAGCACGGGTCTGGTCTGCGGACATCCTCGGGAGATGTGTGACCTTTTCCAATACGGTTTCATCGCAGACATCATCCCTGTAGAACGGCACGTCCCCGAAGAAGCAGGTCAGCAGCCAATAATAGAAGCCTCTCATTATCTGTCCTTCGGCTTTCAACAGGATTTTCTGGTCTTCGCTTACGGGAGACTTTTCTATCCCGGCGATGGCGGCGTTGCAGTGGCGTATCCCGAGATAGGCGTTTTCCCAGACATCAGTGCCGAATCTCGGCTTTGCCGGGGATATGTCCAAATCGGCATCCTGCGTGCTGGAACGGGAATAGGCGAGGTCTGTCACACATTCCGTGGCAATCATCATCTTGTAGTTGTACAGGGACTTGAGTGGCAGGTAGCAGGAGTTCAGCGCACTTTTGCAATGGTTCACGTTCTTGTAGAAATCCTCGCTTGTGGAGAATGACGATGTGTCCTCCTTGAGGGAACAGCCCGCAGCGAGGACTGCGGCAGCCGAAACGGCAATAAATCGGATTATTTTTTTCATTTTTGTTTCCTCCTAATATCTTATCTGAACGCTGAAAACTATGGTTCTTGCTTTCGGATAGGCTCCGAGGTCGAGACGCCTGAGGGTAGAACTGTCTCCGGAAGAGGATACGTCAGGGTCGAATCCGTTGTATTTCTTCCAGAGGAAGAGGTTTTCTCCCGATGCGGTGAGTTTGATGTCCCTCAGCCATTTGACCTTGCCTGTAAGGTCGAAGGTGTAGCCTATGGAGAGGCTTTTGAGCCTGAAGTAGGATGCGTCATAGACCATCCTGTCGGACGGCACCGAGGCAGACTGCGTACCTCCGGCTCTCGGCAGGTCCGAATCCGGGTTGCGGACAGGGTGCCACCTGTTTGCCATATAGCTGTACTGGTTGGTCCTGTTGCCTCCTGCCATATACAGTTCGGAATAGTTGTAGATTTTTCCGCCTGCCGACCAGGAGAAGTAGATGCCTATGTTCAGTCCATAGATGTTGAAGTTGTTCTGGAATCCTCCGTAAACGTCCGGGTCCGCATTCCCGAGATACACGAGGTCGTTCTGGTCCAGGGCTCCGTCGTTGTTGATGTCATAGTATTTCGGCAGACCCAGGCTTGAGGCGTAGTTGTTGGAAGTTATGGTGCTCTCGCTCACGTAGGCGTGGGTGCTTTCATTCCTGATGAACTCATCCACACTGTGCCATACCCCGGCGTAGCGGAATCCCCATACTGCATTCAGAGGATAGCCTTTCACAAAGCCGTGCATCATATACGGATTGTTGCCGTCGGATGTCGCGGTAGGGACAAATTCCGACGTGCCTATGTCATCCACCATCTGGCGGTTGAGCGAAAGCGTGAAATTGGTGGTCCAGCTGAAATGCTTCTTCACGATGTTCCGGCTTTCAATCGAAAGTTCAAAGCCCTTGTTGGTGGTCTCTCCGAGGTTTGTGAACCGGGAGGTGAAGCCGCTTTGAGATGCCACCTGCACTTCCATAAGCAGGTCGCGGGTCTTGGATATATAGCCCTCGGCGGTCACGGAGAGGCGGTTGTTGAAGAAAGACATATCCAGGGCCAGATTGTACAGGTCTGTCTTTTCCCAGGTAAGGTCCGGACTCGGGATGGCATCCCTGTAATAGGATGCCTGCTGCGAGCCATTGAAAAGGTACCCGTTGGAAGAGGTGGCAAGTTTCTCGAGGCTGCGGTAGGCTGAAACGGCG
>JBJEJT010000275.1:0-2526 GCA_051878255.1 Candidatus Cryptobacteroides sp.
GTTGCCGCCACTTCGCTGTTATTGGATGTCACACGTGGTTCGTCGGATGCTTACGCGCTGCAATAACAGTCCATTATAAACCCCGAAAGTTTTTTGTCTGACTTTCGGGGTTCATATCACAGCGACAGGAGGAATCTTTCCACGATATGGCTTTCGATTTTGTGGGCATCGACATTGGGGTGGCCGTTGGCCGGGGTGCAGCAATAGGACCTGTCCTTTCTGTCTTTGATTTCCTGAGGGTAGTCCTTGAATTTCTGGCCGTAGAAATATGGCACGGCATCGCTTTCCTCGTCCAGATACGGAATGTCATATTTCCGGCACAAAGCCATCACAGCCTCGCCCCAATCCCTTGATTTGCAATAGTTTGAGACAATTACACCGATTTTTGCATCCGGTATGTTCTGCTTGAGATACGCCAGGGTGATATTCCAAGCCCCGCAGAAGGTGGTTGAGACGGTATCCTCCAGTTCGCCCTTTTCCAGATTCCAGGAATCGTTAATCCCGAACTTCAGGAGGATGTAATCGGCATCCTGGGGCACCTGATACAGTTTTTCCCTGACAAAATATTCACTGTCACGCTCTTCGTTCACCCCTATCATCGAACCGCACTTTGCCATATTCACGAGTTCCATCCCGTTTATCCGCGAAATCCAATAGGGATATGTCATATAGCAGTTCCATTCTTCATCGAAGATTTCGGCAGACAACCTGTCCTTATTGCCTTCAGAATCTGTATAATCCCAGAAATCCCCCTCGGTGAACGAGTCTCCGCAGGTAACAAGCTTCTTTCCGCGCAGCCTGTCGCATTCACGCTCATACTGCTCACAAAGCGAGACAATCCGGTCGGAAAGTCTTGCCGCCTGCAATCTTCCCACAGACAAGTATTTGTGGCGTCCGTCCGCGTGGATAGTGAATATGGTTTCCCCGTCATCGGCAACCGTCACCGTTCCTCGCTTCGACTCCCTGAACAGGGCATTGCCCTCAACCGAATAGAGCAGAGTAGCCGGGTCCCAGCAAGGGCGGTCGTAAGGCATATCCAGGAAATTCCTGTAGGCAGCCACCAGAGGATGTCCTTCACGGTAGCCGTTTTCGATGGACGAAGCCGGGTAAAGCACCTTGATTCCCAATTCGAAAGGAATGAAAGTGATGTCCGTCGGCCACTGGGAAACAAGAGTCTTGTATGAGTCCACATCCATCAGGACATTGTATTCGCTGTGGACGGTGCCGTCGAAACACCCTGCCATCACGGAGAGGGACTTAACCTTCTTTGCCACCAGGTCTCTTCCGGTAAGTTCCGAGTATTCGTCCGGTTGAGTCTCCAGCAGACGAGCCATATTGGTTGCAAAACCCACTACGACCATAACGACTGAAGAATCCGCCGCCTGCGAGAGGGCCTTTCTGTACACATCCACAGCAGTAGGCAAGTCATTGTGATCCAAGCTGATGTCCCTCGGATAGAAATATCTTCCTCCTTTCTCCTTCATCTGCGCAAGCACATTTGCATAGTTGGAGTCCTCATTGCCGCAAACAACCGCATTGCGAATTATGCCCACCGGAATGTCCTGACGGCAGTACCAGTGATTGAATATGTCCATACAGACTTCAGGGCCCTCACCCTCCTTGCTCAGGCCCATTGCCAGAATGTCCACCTGACCGAGGTCGGCATAGCGGTAGAGCATAGCCAGGGTTATGGCATCGTCCACATCGTTGCCGAGGTCGGTGTCGAAGATTACGGAAACCTTTTCAGCAGAAGGCTTTGTGCAGCCCGCAAGGGATGACACGACGAATATGACAGCAATCAGTCTTTTCATTTTCTTTCAATTACGGCGGCAAAGCCTCCGTTACGTGCCATCTCCACCGTCATCCCACTGTTTCGATCAACCGTGCAAGTGCCTTTGACATAGTCTTTTGCATTCTTCCCCGCGTTGAGCCCGTCCTTATAGTAGAGCATTTCCCATTCGCCCTCGTCCAGGAAGCCGAAGCTGATTTCCTGCAAGGAAGGCTCATCCACTCCGCTCATACATCCGATGAACCATCTGTCACCGCTGCGGCGTGCAAGAGCAAGCCTCTCGCCGATTTTGCCATAAATCGGAACGGTTTCATCCCATACGGACGGCACAGCCTCAAGGAAGTCGAACCACTGTTGATTCTCATCGTATTTGGTCGGGCTGTCCGCAAGCATCTGAACCGGACTTTCATACAGGACATACATTGCCATATTGTGGCAGCGGGTACCCTGACTCATAGGTTCGGCAACGCAAGGGAAGAACTGCTCCGGCTGGGCATTGCGCATAGAACCTGGAGTATAGGCCATAGGACCCACCCACTGGCGTATGAAAGGCAGGTGCAGATGGTGCGCAGGAGTGTTTTCCCTGTGCCATTTGTCATTTTCCGCACCATAGACTCCCTCCCTGGTCATCAGATTCGGGTACTTGCGCCTCATTCCCTCATTCGGATAGGAGCCGTGAAACTCAATCATCATCCTGTAGTCCGCAGCCATCTTTGCGACAGTCTCGAACCAGTTCA
>JBJEJT010000276.1:0-2510 GCA_051878255.1 Candidatus Cryptobacteroides sp.
ACTTAAGTTAGTCACGTTACACTGATGAAATGATTTTTTCAAACAAGAGGCTCATACGGTCGGCTGCGGCATCGGCTGCCTTGACGACATCGTCTCCGTCATTGACATAGTCCTCCGCGTAGTCATCGTGTGCCTCGTTCGTGATGACCGACATTCCGAATACCGGTATGGAGCAGTGGCGTGCCACTATGACTTCCGGAATCGTGGACATACCCACGGCATCGCCTCCTGCAAGGCGGAAATACTTGTATTCGGACGGGGTCTCATAGGAAGGACCCGTGCCTGCGATGTAAACACCCTTGTGGAGAGGTATGTCCATCTGTGCCGCAAGTTCTTCAGCTTTCTTTATGAGGTCAGCGTCATAAGGCCGGGTCATATCCGGGAACCGTGGCCCGAACTCGTCCATATTCTTCCCAATCAGAGGATTCGGAAGCAGGTTGATATGGTCCCTGATAATCATCAGGTCGCCGACCTTGAAGCTGTAGTTCACCCCTCCCGCTGCATTGGAAACAAACAGGTAACTGATTCCCAATACTTTCATAACCCTGATAGGTAGTGTCACCAGGTCCATCGGATAGCCCTCATAATAATGGAATCTGCCCTGCATAGCCACGACTGTCTTGCCCCCGAGTTCGCCGCAGATGAAGTTGCCCTTGTGCCCCACCGCTGTCGAAACGGGGAAGCCCGGAATCTCGGAATAAGGTATGACTGTCGGATTCTGGATCTTGTCGGCAAGTTTGCCCAAACCGCTTCCCAGGACAATGCCCACCAACGGCTTCTGCTCTCCGATTCTTGAACTGATAAACCGGGCTGCAGTGTGGATTCTCTCAATTCTTTCGTCCATATTGTCTTGTGTTATAAATGTTTACTTGATTCTGATACGGCTGAGGACCTTGCGTGCCTCGCGCAGGATTTCCTCCTCGCCCTCGACCTTGCGGTTTCTCATCACGAACTTGCCGTTGCTGATGAGGGATTCGATGCAGTCGCTGTGCGCCGAATAGACATAGTTGGCAAGGAACGAACCAGGGGAGAGGAAGTTGTAGCCCGTAGTGTCGATAATCTGGATGTCCGCAAGCTTGCCCTCCTGAATCAGTCCCGTGTCGAGACCGAGGGCGACTGCCCCGTTCACCGTCGCCATAGCCACGATTTCGTCCAGCGGACACACGGTCGGGTCGAACCTCCATCCTTTCTGCATCATTGCAGAGGTCTTCATCGCCTCGAGAATGTCGAGGTTGTTGGAGGATGCGCATCCGTCCGTGCCTATGCAGACCTTGCAGCCTGCCTCAATCAATTCCTTGTAAAGGAAGTGGTAGCCGGAACTGAGCTTGAGGTTGGAGTTGATGTTGTGGACGCAGGTAACCTTGTGCTTGCCGAGCAGTTCCACATCCTTGTCGCTGAGCCACAGTGTGTGTGCCGCGATGAGGTTAGGACCCAGGACCCCGATGCTGTCGAGATATTCCACCGGGCTCAGTCCTCCGTGTGCCGCCATACAGTCGTCCACCTCTTTCTTGGTCTCCGAAAGGTGGATGTGCAGCGGCAGGCCGTGTGCCCTGGCAAATTCCGCAGCCCATATCATCATAGGCTCGCTTACGGAATAAGGTGCGTGGAATGCCATAGAGAAACGCAGATTCTCCGGCCATTCCCTGGAAATGTCGTACATCTTCCAGCATCTCGCTTTCTCGATTTCGTTCTCGGAGTCGGTCATCTTGTTGATGACAACGTAGGATGACACCGGTCTCACTCCCATCTCGACCGCAGCCCTGTGCCCCACAAGAGGGAACCAGTAGTGGTCGTTGAAAGTGGTGGTGCCAGTCTTTATCATCTCCAGGCACGCCACTTTGGTGCCCCAGTAGATGAATTCCTCGTCCAGGTTTTCTTCTATTTCCCAGACGTTGGCCAGCCATTGGTGGAAAGCTGTGTCTTCTCCGACGCCCCTCATCAATGACATCGCCGCGTGGGTGTGCATATTCACAAATCCCGGCATCGCGGCCCTCCCGGTGCAGTCCAGAGTTTCGACGGCATCTTCCTTCACGGTCCCAGGATCAGCTATGGCTGAAATCCTGTCGCCGTCGATGAAGATGTCTTTCTGGGCACCGTTGCAACAGATATTCTTAAGCAGGATGTCGTGCATAATCTATACTCAAGTTCGCAAGTCCCATATTTGTATCAAAGTCCATTGGAAAGACTTGCGAAACTTTTCCAACGCACTTTCATTTATATCCTCGTTACCCCTCCCTGAATCCCTCTCCCGAGGGGAGGTGCATTGTCAGGTTGAAACCCTCGTCAAGAGGTGTTCCGCACTTGCGAAACTTGAGTAATCCATATATAAATTTTCCAAAGGTAGCATTTTTCTTTGAATTTTCCCATATCTTGCGTATATTTGCAAAGTGGGTTTTAGCCTTGAACGCTTATATGCTTGACAATGTGAGACAACAGTTCGTGAGCCTTGTTTCCGCCTACGAGACGGAGAAAGCTCATCGGTGCAGACTCGAACAGGAGAACAAGGAGTT
>JBJEJT010000277.1:0-10305 GCA_051878255.1 Candidatus Cryptobacteroides sp.
AGGGCTTCCGTCAGCCTCCGAGAGTTCCAGTTCCGCCATTGCCGAAGAGAATTCTATGCCCTCGTCACTGATGTCGCGGGCGACTGCCGTGAATGTGCCCGTATTCTTCGACTGCACCTTTATGGAATTGACCACGACTGTGTAGGAATCGTCGGAGGCAGGATAGAGCACGAAACGCAGACGGGTCAGATGGTGGCGGAAAGTGATGATGGGATTCACTCCCCTGCGGGCGGTATATGCACTGAACGCTCTCTGTCTGATAAGGGATTTCTCCGTGTCCGAGAAAGTGTTGTCCAGGACGGATTCGTCATACACTGCCCTTCCGGTCATCACGTCCATAGCCCCGTCAATCACTATCGGTATGGTAATGTCGTCGTTGTTTCTGGTAATGCGGGTCGGCTGATAGCCGTCTATGTAATAGGCATAGAAAGTCCAGGCATCGGTGGAAGCGGGATAGTAGGTCTCGGATGCGGCATCGGGCCATTGCAGATAGAGTTCTTTCCCGTCGAAATGCGCCCGTCTGCCGGCATTGGTGTTCGGGAAATCGAGGCTTCCGTCAATGAGGCAGGCATCTGGACGGCTGCGGGCAGTGTTGCGGAAAGGGGCGCCGCTGGTGCTGTTGAAAGCATAGACATACACGTCCACATCCGAAAACGGATTGCCCTCATCCGAGTCGATGGCACCGGAACCCTTGGACTCGAGCGAGGGATTGCCCACCCCCACTATGACCGGGATAGGCAGAGCATCTTCCGCATCTTCATATTCTCCTTCCACCACACCCACCCACGTCCTGTCTGTGCAGGACAGCAGCATAATGGATGCGGCAAAAGCGGACAATCCGGAAATAACTCTTTTCTTATCCATTTTCACAAATCAACGTCGATATAGTCATTACTGTCCACCCATCCTGTCACTCCATCGCCACCGTTCCCGCCTGAAAAGCCGTCCTCCGTGATTGTCAGCACTTCCTTGACAGTCAGTTGAAGCTGTCTGCCGGAAGTCACATAACGTCCGGACTGGGTGGACGGCACCATAACATTCTTTGATACAATTTCCTCCCTGAGGTTTATTGCAGGATAGAACGATTTCTCCACCCCGGAGCAGGATGCGTTCACACAGAGCCTCAGGATGCCCGGACCGGTAAGCAGCACATCCGATTCGGAGGGGTAGAGCCCGGTCACGAGAAGCACCGTGCTGCAAGTGCCGTCCGTCGCCCTCTGTAATGGAAATATCAGCCTTTCAATGTCTTCCGGAGATGTGGACCTGTCTTTGAGCCTGATGGAACGGGGCACTCCGGAAAGTTCTGCGCAGATGGAATTGATGGACACCGACCCCTCCGTGCGGATTGTCAGGCTGAGCGAGAGTTTTGTAAGAAGCGACTCCATAGGGAGGCTGAACTCATTCCTGCCCACATCCGAGACCGTGCAAAGGACGGAATGGGAGTATATTTCCGAAGGAAAACTGATGAACTTGTAGGAGGCATTGAAGTCTATCCTGGAATTGTTCCTGAGTTCGTCCACGGTTTCTGCCGGAAGGTCATAAGCCTGAGCCGAGAAGTCACTTATATTGATTTCCCCGGAGTATTTGAAGCCCTCCCTCTGGGCAATCAGGTAATCCCCTGTCCTGCAAGCATATACCAGGGTAACATATTGCCCGTACAAAGCCACTGAATCGATGCGGGAGGCAGAAGAGGCATCGGCGAAGAGATAGCGCACGTTCTGGGTCGCCCTGCTCATCAGCACATACACGCTGTCGCAGTTCTGTGCCGCAGAAGCGCCTGACCAGTCGAATACGAAGCCCACTGCCGAATCTACAGACTGCGTGTCGGCGGTCTCGAGCTTCAACTGGACACAGGAACTGAGAATCCAGAAAGACAGGATGAATGTCGGAAGATGTCTGCTCATTCTTTCTGCGCCTCCCTGCGCTGTCTTTCCCGGAGTTCCTTTTCCTGGAGCCTCGCTTCCTTTTTCCGGAGTTTCTCCTGGGCCTTCCTCTCTTTTTCCAAAGCCCTGGCTTCTGCCTTTTCCTGTTTCTCTATGAGTTTCTTCTGGTCCACCTTGCTGTATTTGTCCTTTATGGAACAGGTTCTGAATACAAAGCAAGCCTTGATTTCGGTAAATGCCGGGTATGGGACGAGATGCCAGGATTTGGAACGGTCGGGAACGATGATATAGTCCGTCCCTGCACGGTTCAGGGTGTAGCAGTCCGTGCGTGATACCAGCAGTCCGGCAGCTATTCCGAGTTCAAAGTCCAGCGCGAATTTCCTGTAACTGTAAAGCGGGAAATCGAAGCCGAAACTTGCACCAGCCCCATACAGGGGTCCCTGCAGTCCGTAGGTGCCGGGCTTGATGGAAAAATTGCCTGCCTGCATATATGCCCCGGCGAAAAAAGCCTTGTCGGAAAACCAGTTCTTCTTGCCCTCCTTTTTCGGGAGACGGAACCAATACCTATACTCCGGACGCACCTCCAACATATTGAACACGAGTTTCGGAGGCAGCGTATGCCAGGTCTGCCAATTGTATTTCACACCGAGGGAAAGAGTGGAACGGGCATAGGGAGATGGGGAAAGGTCGAACTCCACGGAAAAGTTGGGAACCGTGCAGAGCAGTTCAAGGGCATTTATCCTGAAAGACCAGCGGTCCCATCCGTGTACTTCCCCAGCCGTCTGTCCCGATGCACAAGGACACGACAAAACCCCAAAGACCACAAGGAGACCGGCAAGGTATGCTTTGACTCTGTACAATTTCTTCTTAACGCAAATCCTGACAAATTTAAAATTATATCTGGAAAAAACAAAGAAGTTTTACCACATAGTCGGCAACAGAGAAAAAATTGCTTCAATCCAAACAACATTTCTGAGGACAGATTCCTTTTGGAAGAGGGGGCTTGGCGGTGCCAAGCGGCAGACGAATACAGACCGAAAAGATGAAGTGAAGCAGATGATTCTCCAGTGACCACATAAAGACGACGCGGAATACATCAGGGTGCATTCCGCGTCATTCTCAATGGTTTATGTCATACGGTCAATAGCCGAAGATCTCCTCCAGGCTGACAGTCCTGACCGGACCGAGAGTCTTGAGATAACCCATATCCAGGTCCTTGATGTCACCGAGTATGCAGTAGGTGTAGTTGCGGCCCTTGACCCACTCCTTCTGGACGGCCTTGACATCCTCGAGTGTCATAGTCTGGACTGCCTCCCAGATGGCCTTGTCGAGAGGTTCGTCGATTCCGAGGTCGCGGCAGTCGATATAGGTGCTGAGAACATCCTTGCCCACCACTCTCTTGGTCCTGAGATTGCTTATCATATTCTCCTTTGCCACAGCGAATGCAGCCTCTGACTCCGGCATATTGTTGATGATGTCGTCGAATGCCTCAAGAGCCTGGCGAAGCTTGTCGTTCTGGGTGGCAATAAAGGCCATATAACTGTATTGCCCGTCCTTCCATTCAGGGCTGTTCAGGGTAGCCCAGGCTGAATAGGCAAGGCCGCGGGCCTCCCTCATCTCCTGGAATACCACGCTGTTCATTCCGCCGCCGAAGTAGTTGTCATACAGCTCAATCCCGGCCTGGCTTTCAGGGTCGAACTCCCGCTCATCGCAGGAATACTGGGTGAAATACAACTGCTTTGCATCGTACTGCGCAAGGAGCACGGTGTTGGAAGGAGTCTGCTGGAGTTCAAGCATCCGGAGTTCGGTGTCCTTGAGTTCTGACTTGCCGTCGTGGAGGATTGCAAGACTCTTGCTGAGGCTGCTCCGGGAAGCCGGACCATAGTACAGCACCTCACATTCGTGATTGAAAAGGTCCCTGACTGCATCAATCAGCTGCTCGGAAGTGAGTGCCATAATCTGTTCGTCGCTCAACACGCCGTCCACAGCCTGCTCCGGACCGAAGAATGCATAATTGCGCAGAGCACTGAAGCACATCGACTGGTTGAGTTTGTTGTCCTTGCGGCTCTTGATTTCGTCGGATTTGAGATTTGCGAGCACATCTTCGTCCGGCTGGACATCGTCAAGAATGTGTTTGAAGAGGTCCAGTGCCTCGTCCATAGAATCGGCAAGTCCGCTGAAATTTACGCTTGTCCTCACTTTGCCTGCACTTGCCCTGTGGTCCACTGCAAGGTCATACATCTTTGCGGAGATTTCGGCATTGCTCATATCTGATGTGCCTAGATACTCAATATACGACAGAGCAAGCGGAAGTTCCGGCTTCTGTGCCCTGGAAATATCGAAAATATAACTGATTTCGAAGAGATCATTGATGGTGTTCTTCTTGTAGAGCACATCCACTCCGTCACAAAGGTCGAACTCTGACATTTCCTTCTTGAAATCCACGAACACAGGCTCAATCGGCTTGACCTCGGAATTTGAAATCTCCACAAGGAAGTCGGACTGCATATCGCGGTTGGTCACAATAGGAGTAATCTTCGGAGCCGCAATCTTCTTCTGACTCTTGTCTTCTCCCTGTCTCTTGTAAATGACTGCATAACTATTGTCTGCGAGGAACTGCTCCGCCCAAGTCTGGATATCAGCCTTGGTAACCTTGGAAATGCGGTTGATACGGTCCACGTGATCCGCCCATTCTTCTCCGTCCACAAAAGCATCCACACATTCCATAGCCCTTGACCTGTTCTGCTCCAGACCCTTCATATAGTCCTTTTTCATATTGTTCACAATGGACTTTATGAGGGCCTCGTCAAACTCGCCGTCACGAAGTTTTGCCACCTCTTCAAGCAGAAGGTCGCGCACCTGCTCAAGACTCTGGCCCTGTTTCGGATAGCCTCCGAGAATCATCGCGCAGCCGTCCGGCATAGTCACGAGTTCCGCAAAGGACACGAGGGTTTTCTGCTGCTGGTTCAAATCCAGGTCAATGAGTCCGGCCTTGCCGTTGCTGAGCACTGAGCCTGCCACTTCAGCCACATCTATTGACTTGTCAGTGATTTCAGGCAGTCTCCACGCCATATAAAGGTACTCCGCCTCAAGCCCTTTCACCTCAACCTCAAGCGGCTCAGTGATAGGAACAGCAGGATTGGCAGTGACCTTTGCCCTGAGTTCCGGAATTTCCGGATTCGGCTCCATATCCCCGAAATACTTCTCAATCACAGAAACCATATAGTCCGGGTCGAAGTCGCCTGACACGCACACAGCCATATTGTTCGGCACATACCAGGTCCGGTGGTAGTTCTTCACATTCGTGATGGACGGATTCTTGAGGTGGTCCTGGGTACCGAGCACTGTCTGGGTGCCGTATGGATGATGAGGGAAGAGGGCTGCGAGGGTTGCCTCCCACATTTTGCGGCTGTCCTTGGTCAGGGACATATTCTTTTCCTCATATATGGTCTCAAGTTCGGTGTGGAAGCCCCTTATCACAGGATGACGGAAACGGTCTGCCTGAATCTTCGCCCAGTTCTCTATCTGATTGGATGGGATGTCCTCCACATAGCAGGTCACGTCTGTGGAAGTGAAGGCATTGGTCCCCTGGGCACCGATGAGAGACATCAGCTTGTCATACTCGTTGGGGATGGAAATCTTGGATGCCTCGTAGCTGAGGGAGTCTATGCGGTGGTAAATCTCAGCACGCCTGCCCTCGTCCGTGGTCACCCTGTACACCTCGAACAGAGACTCTATTTCATCCAGAAGCGGCTTCTCTGCGGCATAGTCGGAGGTGCCGAACCGTTCAGTGCCCTTGAACATCAGATGCTCGAAATAATGGGCGAGCCCGGTGGTCTCTGCCGGGTCATTCTTGCCACCCACGCGGACGGCAATGGCAGTCTGGATGCGGGGAGTGGTCTTGTTCACGCTCATATAGACTTTCAGCCCGTTGTCGAGGGTGTAAATCTGAGTCTGGCTCAGATCCCCCTTTACGGTCTCATACTTCCCGTTGCAGCAGGAAGACAGCATTGCGCACGACAACACTGCAAGAATAAGGAGTTTCTTCATAATGCTTATAGAATTAATACACTTCAACACTGGTTCAGAAGTACCCCGACTTCAAAACAAAAAAACCGTGAAACTTACCCTGAATAGGTCTGTTTCACGGAAAGATCGAGCGGGTGGCGAGGATCGAACTCGTGGCCCTCGGCTTGGGAAGCCAATGCTCTACCGCTGAGCTACACCCGCTTGGGGACTGCAAATTTAGAAAAGATTCTTGAAACTTCATCATTTTTGCACAGATTTTGTGCATTTTTCTTGGTTTGAACAAGTTTAGGATTATGGTTAAAGCGATTGTTTTTGATTTGGGAGGCGTGCTCATCGACCTCGACATCGACTCCTGCATACGGGCGTGCAAAGAGGAGATAGGATTTGAAAAGGCAGAGGAATTTCTGGACCCCTGCCATCAGAAAGGCATTTTTATGCTGCTGGAGAAAGGGGAAGTGACAAAGGAGGAGTTCGCATCGGAGGTGATTTCGATGTGCAGACCGGGGACCACTCCGGAAGATGTTGCCCACGCATTCAGGAAACTCCTTGTCGGAGTGGCTGACTACAAGGTGCAGTTGCTCAAGGACCTCTCTTCAAGATACGACCTCTATCTGCTCAGCAACAACAATGAAATCTCAATGCCGGAAAGCAAAGCCATTTTCAGGGGATTGGGAATACCTATGGACAGTATCTTCAAGAAACTTTTCCTGTCCTACCAGATGAAGATGCTCAAGCCCGGCGATGAGATATTCCAGACTGCCATTTCCGAGATTTCACGCCTTTCCGGCACCCCGGACTCCCCTGTCGTGCCGGAGGAGATGCTTTTCCTCGATGACTCGCAACGGAATGTCGATGCCGCAGTACGGAACGGGATGTCCTCCCGGCTCTGCCCCCAGGGAGCTGACCTGAGGATCGTTCTTTCGGACCTGCTCTGAAGCGCTTGCGGGGCATCACGGGCGGACAGTACCCGGACTTTCGAAATTGAAACAGGACAATTACCCGCATTGAAACACTCCAGATACATTTTTTGTTGAAATTTGTCCCCATAATTTCCGACAAATGATGAATATGAAAAAAGATTCATAAACCAACAAAAACAATGTATATGAAAAAATCTCTATTTCTTTCTCTCGTGCTGGCACTGTCTTTTTCCCTGTCAGCTATGGCGCAGCCCAGGACCATTGGCGTAAACCTCGGATACGGAGTGGACTTATCCTATCAGCACACGCTCAGCCGGAACAATATGTTAGACCTGAATATATCATTACCCTGCTTCCTGGGCATCGGGGCTGAAGCCACCTACGACTGGCTGAATCCATTCAACACGAAAATCCCCTGGAAGTACAAAGGAAGATGGGATTGGGAGATGGGCGCAGGTGCAGGTGCAGGAGTATATTTCCCGCCTTTCCTCTGCGGATATGCCGGAGCCGCCGGACACATCGGTGTCTCCTACGACTTCTGGTTCCCGCTGCAACTCTCCCTGGACTGGCGTCCGGTACTTGGAGTAGAATTCGGGGAAAGGGGCGACAATGCTCCTGTAGGATTCTACAGCAGAGGATTTTACGGTATCACGCTCGGAGTCCGTTACAGATTCTGACCCCGCACTTGAATCCGGAGGGTGCCGTACATCACTTCCGTCTCAGGACCAGCAGGCTGATTTCAGGCGGCACCCCGATCCGGGCGGGGAACACGGTTTCCCCGAGACCGGTGTTCACATAGAGGTATTGTGGAAATTCCTCATCACCGGAAAGGTAAGTCGAAGAGTATAGTCCGCTGTGCTGCTCGTATATCAGGGCACTCGGCGTGTATCCGAAAAAGGAAACCTGCATATCGTGAGTGTGTCCCGACAGGGTCAGGTCGATGTCCCTCTTTCCGGCTATGAACGGCTCCCAGGCGGATGGGTCGTGTGAAATCAGGATTTTGAAGCCTCCGTCCGCACCGGCTGATGCCCGGTCGATGTCTCCGTAAGACTGGAAATTCCCCTTGGCAGACAGATTCTCTATGCCTATGACACTGATGCAGTCCCCGTCCGTGCGGTACAGGTTCACATTGCCATTGTCCAGCATCTGCCAGCCGAAAGCAGCCTCAGCCTCTTTCAGTCGTGCTATGCCGTCCTCCCTCTGGGATTGGGAGAGTTCCCTCGAATAGGGCAGATAGTCGTGGTTGCCCATAACCGAATAGATGCCCTATTTCGCCTTCAACTGCGAAAGGATGGTTGTGAAAGGCACTATTTCATCGGCAGACATAGTGACAAGGTCTCCGGAAAAGACTATTATGTCCGCATCCAGTGAATTTATTCTGTCAGCCGCCCTCTGCAAAGCCCCTTTGCGGGACTCGAAACTTTTCAGGTGCAGGTCCGAAATCTGGACTATGCGGAATCCGTCGAATGACTCCGGAACCGCAGGACTTTCCAGTACGGTCTCCCTGACCCTGAGAATGTTCCTCTCCACGAGAGAGCCGTAGGCGAACAGGAGCAGTGGCAGCAGAAGCAGCCAGGAAGCCCTTTTGACAAACAGGCGGAATTTCATCCCGCACAAGGCTGCGATACCCCCGCAAAGCAGGACAACCACTTCGATTGCACACAGGCAGAGCAGCAATACTATCAATGAAACAAGTGCTTCCATAATCTCAGAATATGCCTGGAAACAGCCGGTAACGGACCTTGTCCTTGTACTCACGGTAGCCTTTCAGTTCCGCGGTGAGGACCCTTTCCTCCCCGAGTATGCGTACCACGATGATAGGTGGGAAAAAGACCAGGGGCAGCAATGCCCAGCAACTCCCGAGCACCAGCGGCATAGAAATGTACATCAGCGTTATCACGCTGTACATCGGGTGCCGGACCACTCCGTACAGTCCGGTATCCACGACCTTCTGGTCCTCCTGCACCTCCACGGTCCTGGACAGGAAAGAATTTTCCCTCATCACCTCCCCGAAACCGGCGTAACTTGCCAGAAAGAGCACGCACCCGCCTGTCACGAGCCAGTCCGGCATATTTGACCATCCGTAGCGGAAATCCAGCGCCGCAACCAGGAACACGGCGATGAACATAACGGCAGAGAGGATTACCACCCATTTCTGCTCCGTCTGCTTCTCCCAGCTGTCGAGACGCTTCCGGAGCAGTTCCCTGTCGTATATGAAAAGGACTATGCAGAGTATGGACATCGCTCCGCAGAGCATCCCGATGAGTCTCCAGGCTCCCGGATAGTTGAACGTCCCTGCCGGCAGGAACAGCAGCAGCCCAAGTGCTGCCACAGTCATCAGAAGTTTGCTTAAAGCATTTACAATCAATTTGTTCATATCATTCAACGCAAAGGAATATGACCTAAACCCCGTAATAAAGAGACAGGACCCATTGGAAAAGCCGTGCCGGCAGCAGCCATTTGGCAAATACGGAGAGACGCTGCAGAGGAGACGCCACGACATAGGATGGAGACGGATGTTTCTTCTCCACTATCCCGCAGATTTTCCGAGCCAAGTACTCCGGCTTGAGTCCGTTCCTTTCATCCGCCTCGATTCCCCGGAGGGATTTTCCGTATGACGGATAGGCGGCCGACGCTTCCCGGACATCGACACTCCGCCTTGTGGCAGTGAATCCGGTGCTGAAATCGCCGGGTTCGACGACCACGACATCCACCCCTGATTTCCGAAGTTCCAGACGAAGAGCCTCACAGTACCCCTCGACGGCAAATTTGCTTGCAGAATATGCACCCTGATAAGGCAAGCCCATAAGCCCGCCTATGCTGCTGATACATATGATTCTGCCATATCCCTGCCTTCTCATAGCGCCAACCACTCCGGGCATCCACCTGACCATCCCGAGAAAATTGACGTCCATCTGCTCCCTCACGTCCTCCGCCTTACAGTACTCGAGAGGACCTCCAATCCCCATCCCCGCATTGTTGATGAACACATCCAACTTTCCTCCTGTCATTTCCATAACTTTGCCGAAAGCCTCACTGACCTGGGCGTCGTCCCTCACGTCCGCATAGACATAAGTGACCCCCTCCAATGGCTCGACTTCCCGCCTGACCGTACCATACACCTCGTGTCCCCGGTCTGCGAGAGCCCGTGCCACAGCCCGTCCGAATCCGGATGAGACCCCTGTTACAAGTATTATCATAATTCCATATCCATTAGACAGTCATTGACATCTTTCCGGTCCGCCACAGCCACCCCGTTTTCCCCAAGGTATGTCCGCATCGACCTGGCAAAGCGGGGCAGGCTGCTCCCAATCAGGTGCCAGAACCAGAGCAAGAATTTTTTCATAACCGCATATTGCAAATTGAGGATTGGACTTTGACAGGTCAGGCTTCGCCTCCCGCCCCGAGTTGGTGCAGCATAGCCCTGCAGCCCCGGAAGATGTCAGAATATGCCTGCTCGAAATTGCCGGTGT
>JBJEJT010000278.1:0-10256 GCA_051878255.1 Candidatus Cryptobacteroides sp.
GGAAAGCCGCCCCCAGCAATTTGTGATAGCCGTCCTGCATCTTCGAGAAACAGAAGTCCTGTGCCCTTTCTATGATATTCTTCTTGCTCTTGGAGGGCAGTGATATGAATTTGGTGCAAAGGTATGGAGTTACATAGAATGCGAACAGGAAACTTGCAAGGAGGGCGAAAGTGACCGTCCAGGGAAATGCCTGGACAAATTCCCCTATGGGTCCGGTGATGATTTTGGTAAGCGGGAAGAACATTGCCGAAATGCTCAGGGTGGCTATCAGCGTGGGCACCAACAGTTCCCTCGAACTCGTCGAAGCCGCATCCCAGGCAGGCACTCCTTTCTCAAGCATATTGGTGTAGCCGTCCACCACGATCACGGAATTGTCCACGATCATACCCAGGACCACTATGAGTGCCGCAAGTGTGACCGTATGCAGTTCTATCCCCGTCAGGTACATAGCCGTGATGCAGATCGAGATGCAGACAGGCACGGCAAGGGCTGCCACAAGAGCCGTCCTGTACGGGAAGAGGATGAGCATAACCAGCACGACCACCACTATGCTGAAAAGTATGTCCCTGAGGAAAGACTTGACGGACGAGTCCACCACCTCCGGCTGGTCAGTGATCCTGTGCATCCTGATGTCGGCAGGCAGTTCCGTTTCCAGCCTCGCCAGCACCTTGTCCACCTCGTCGCCGAATGCCACGATATTGTTGTTCGGCAGCATCTCCATCGAGATGACCAGCGCCGAGGACTTCCCGGTCTCTTCCGAATGATAGGATATGTGGCTCAGGTCGGAATACTTGCGCTCGATGTCGGCAATATCCCTGAGCCGGAGCATTTCCCCGGACACCGGGTCGGCAAAGACCACCTGCTCCCCCACCTCGTAGGCATTGCTGTAGGGCACGGAGACCTTGATGAGTTCGTCCGAACTTCCGGTACCGGCTCCGGGCACCTGCAGCCCCTCGGAAGCCAGCACGGTCATTATCCCGGAACCGTCGATCCCGAGGGCGGAGAGCCGGGAGGCATCCACCGTCACGGCTATTTCCTCCGACTGCTGTCCCAGCACCTTGATCCTGCCCATCTCGGGTATGGTGCGGAGTTCGGAAGAAATCACACGGGCACATTCCTCAAGTTCCAATGGACTGTGGGCAGGGCTTTCAATGGCAAGCAACATAGAGGAAGTGTTACCGAAATCGTCGATTACCACCGTCTGCACCACCCCGGGAGGCAGATTGGTCTTTCTGAACAGTTCAATTCCTGCACGTATCTTCGACCACGCCTCATCCTTGCGCTCCACATTTTCCTGCAATTCCGCAAATATGTAAACTATCCCGTCCTCCGTCGTGGAATATGTCTTGGTCTTGTCAATCTCCTCGTAGGTGAATATGAAATCCTCCAGGGGCTTCGTCACCTGGACTTCGATCTCCTGTGCATCGGCTCCGGGATATACCGCAGCAATCACACCCTGGCGGATCGTGAAACGGGGAAATTCATCCTTGTTCATTTTCACAATGCTCCATATTCCCACGAGGGAAAGAACTGCGACTATGAAGAACACCAGAGAGTGGTTCCTCATTGCAGCTTCTATAGAATTGTTGCTTTTCATTCCAATGTTATTGTTTCTGCTCCGTCATACAATTTGTAGCCGCCCGAAACGACCACTTTCTCCCCGTCCCTCAGACCCGAAGTGATGATTACACCGCCATCGGCGTATTTTCCGGTCTCGACCTTGCGCCGCACTGCCCGTCTCCCCTCTATCACCCAGACCGTAGGTTCTCCTGCGAACTCACTTATGCAGCCGGCAGGCACGACCACTCCACTTTCGGTCCCGCTGTGGAGGTAAACTTTCCCGACCATCCCGGGCACCAGACCCGCATCCTGGGTGTCCCTGAGCGAGAGCTGCACCCTGTAAGAATGACCTATACGGTTGGCTGTCAGACTTTTCTCCGTCACCACAGCCGACAGTTCCATCTCCCCGAGGACGGGAAAGGAAACCGTGGCTTCATCCCCGACTGCCACAGACGACACCTCGGACTCCGGGATGTTGGTCGCTATGTTCAGGGACGCCATATTCACGATTTCGCAGATTTTCACCCCGGGCAGGAGATTCTGCCCCGTATGTACCTCAAGTCCGGAAACGATGCCGGCACAGGGAGCCGTCAGGGTGCAGTTCGCAAGGTTCTTCTCGGCAATCACTTTCATCGCCTTTGCCTGGTTGAGCTTGGTCTCCATTTCCACCATCTGGACTTCAGTGGTGCCACCCCTGTCGTAGATTTTCTTGACCCGGGCGTAGCCGTCCCTCGCCTGGCGGTAGGCTGCCTCAGCCGAGGTCAGTGCGCCCCTCATCTGGGTGTCGTCAAGTTTGAGCAATACCTTCCCTTTAGACACAGTCTCGCCGTTGCGGACTTTCAACTCCACGATCTGCCCGCTGACAAGAGGGGACACGGGAATGCTCGTGCCTGCCTCCACCTCGCCCACATACTGGCTGGTACGGATATTCTCACGGCTTTTGACTTCCACCACCTTCACCCCCACGGGCTTTCTTTCATATCTTGTTTCCCTCTCCCTGCAGGACACTGCCAGACAGAGTATGAGGGAAAGCGCTGCTGCCATCCTTTTCATTTGTTCTTCTTTGCCATCAATCTTATATTGTCCCCGCTTACGAAGGCTCCCGTAACCTCGGAAGTGCCCTCGCACACCATATCGAACATCACAATGTCGTCATAGAGTTCGGCACTTCCGCTGAACAGCATCAGGGCGTTGTCCTTCACCCTCACCTTGACAGTGTCATTCCTCGTGTAAACGAGGGTGTCGATCTGGATCTGGGTGGTGAGCACCTTCAGGGTGTCCGCATAGAATCCGATTTCCCTCCTGAAAGGTTTGAACTCCAGACGGGCACCGTCTATGTGGCCGGTGGTGCGATGAAGTTCCCCACCCACGGGGTTGAATGCTATGAGCACACTGTCGCTTCCGTCAATGCGTCTTATGTCCATCGTACTTGTTTCGTTCAGATCAATGTCATCCTGCTCAGTCTCCAGATACGACTCGGGCAGGACCACCGTCATTCTCCCCGTGTTCTTGCAGGAATAGGTCCCGGACAGGAAGAACGCCGAATACTTCGTGCAGCTTGGCAAGCTGACAGCGGCAACGACAACCGCCAGAATTAAATTCTCTTTTTTCATCTTTTGACAATCATTAAATCCGAGGGGCAAATATGGAGCATCCGCACACAAAGCGCATTTGCATTTTTTCCTATTTCTTTACCGATTTTTACGGTATCGTCCCGCCAATGGAAAAAATGACTATATTGCGGGAAAAATTGAAAATATGCACTACTCTGACAACGACATAATCTTTACGGACGACATAAGTTCCGCAAGTGCGGAGGAACTGTCCTCCACGGATAGGCTGGTAATGATGTACTGCCGGAAAGGGCATCTGTCAGTGCAGGTGGACGGGGCGAGGTGCGACGTCGGTTCGGGCGAGTTCCTGATCTGCCTCCCGGGGATGAGGACCAGCGGATTGAGGTGGAGCAAGAATCCGGACTTCACCCTCCTGTGCGTGAGCGAGAAGATGTTCAGCGATGTAACCTACAGATGTCTCAGGAGGGAGCCCCGCTGGTGGCAGAAGCAGGAATTCGTGAATGAGAACACGGTCGCCAGACCGGACAGCTCGGAGTTGGAGGTGCTGGAATCGTATATCAGAATCATCAGCCTCCAGTTCAGGAAGGAACTCACTCCGAAACGGGTACACATCATACGCACCCTGGCTGAAGCCGCAGTCTATGAACTGCTCCTGTCGCTGGACTCCCGGATCAAGTCCGCAGGAATGGAGATTCCGGTTGAGACCGAAAGGAGGGATTACATTATGCACGCTTTCGTGGAACAGGTACGCACCGAAGGCTCGACAAGACATTCAGTCGCTTGGTATGCGGAACAGTTGTGCATCACCCCGAAATACCTCTCGGAGATATGCAGGCGCAAGACCGGCAAGGGAGCCTCCACGCTTCTGAAAGAGGCACTGCTGAAGGAGGTGTGCTATCTGCTCTCGAACACCGAACTCACAGTCAAGGAGATAAGTTACCGTACAGGCTTTGCGGAAGAGGCACTGCTCTGCCGGTGGTTCCGGAACATTATGCAGATGACCCCGCTGGAATACCGTTCCGGCACGCTGGCATAAAGGCAGGATCCGCAATACGATGACCGTAGGCGGGGCGGCGCAAGTCATTTGAGCAGCCGGCGGTATTCAGCCGGGGATTTGCCGCTGTTCTTCTTGAAGAAACGTCCGAAAGAGGACTGGTCTGCAAAGTTCATCTTCTCGACAATCTGCTGGATTGTGAGCCGGCTGTCCGCAAGGAGAATCTTCGCCTGAGCCATCAGCGCATCGTTTATCCAATAGGTGATAGGCTTGTGGGAGAACTGCTTGATTGAACGGGCGAGATAGTCCGGGGACAGGCAGAGTTTGTCCGCATAGAATCTGACCGGCTTCCTCTCCGTGCCGTTGTCCCTCGTAAGTTGGAGAAAACGGAAAAACAACAGGTCGTGATTGGACAGGCTGCCCTCGTCGGCAGACTGCATCCTGGATATTATGATATTTCCCATTTCGAGAAAGAACACCTGCACGGCTGTCGCTATCATCCTGTGGTACCATATATGTTCCACCCTGCCCATAGTGGATATTATGTTCTTTATGCAGGAGTCCAGAAGCATAGCCTCGCCGTGTCCGATGTGGTCGAAAGGAAAACTTGTCTTGAACACAGCGGTCTGGGGCGTCAGATGCTTTCCCTCCCGGAAGATGTCGTCGTAGAAAGATTTGCTCACCATAAGATGCCAGCCGGTGAAGTCGTCCGAGAATCTGACGTTGCGCAGGGTCCTGACCCCGATCAGAGTGAGGGTCGTGTCCGCAATCAGTTCGTAGCCGACCGAATCCACCTCGAAAAAGGCGTTTCCCGAAAGGGTCAGGAAAATGTTCATTGCATCCATACGCAAAGGATCCGAAATGTCCGGAAGGTCCTTTGAGTTCAACTGTGAGCCGTCGAGCCTGAGCACCTCCACGGAGTCTGAATAGCGATACGCACACAGTCTCCTGTCCATAAGGGACGGGAGGCTGCCAATTCCGATTTCTAAAGTCCTTTCCATTGTACGGGAATGTTTCAAACACACAAAAATATGCAATAATCCGCTTCTTTTCCAACCCGGACCCGCATATTGTCCAAACCCTGCACAACAAACGACGGAATCGGTACAAAACCGGACGACGCATTAGAGATAACTTTGCCGGGTAAAATTATTGAAGGATGAAAAATGAATTTGCAAGAATCGCCTCGGCATTGTTGTGCATAGGCATTTCAGCCCTCTCGTGCAGTCATACCGGAGAGGGCTCCGGAGGACAGGGACCGGAGTATGAAGTTATGGCGATCCGGCTGTCGGACATCGAACTGTCGTCAGCCTGGTCCGCCTCCGTCAAGGGAAGACAGGATGTGGAGATAAGACCCCAGATCTCCGGTCTGATAACCGACGTCCACGTGGCAGAGGGGCAGCAGGTGAGAAAGGGGCAGGTGCTTTTCACGCTCGACCAGGTGGCATACAAGGCAGCCGTGGAGACCGCACAGGCAGAGGTGGAAGCGGCAGAGGCAGAGGTGGAGACCTCTTCGCTGTCCGCACAGAGCAAAAGGGAACTGTATGACAGGGGCGTGGTGTCGGCATACGACCTCAAGACGGCAGAACTTGCCCTCAAGACTTCCCTCGCCCGCCTCTCTCAGTCCAGGGCAAGACTGGTGAATGCGGAAAACGACCTGTCCTACACCCTGGTCAAAAGTCCGTCGGACGGAGTTGTGGGCACTTTGCCATACAGGATAGGCTCTCTCGTGTCCCCGTCCATAGCCACTGCGCTGACGACTGTCTCCGACAACTCCCAGATGTATGTCTATTTCTCGCTTCCGGAAAGCCGGGTTCTCCGTATGACCCAGGAGTACGGCTCACTCGGGAGTACGGTTGCAGCGATGCCCCCTGTCCGTCTCAGACTCAGCACGGGCAGCATCTACCCGCACGACGGCAGGATTGAAAGCATAAGCGGGGTGATAGACCGGAACACCGGGTCCGTCAGCGTCAGAGCCGTGTTCCCGAATGAAGAGAGGACGCTTCTCAGCGGCTGTTCCGGCAGTATAATCATACCCGAGAGCCTTGAAAAGGTGATCGTCATCCCGCAGTCGGCGACCTATGAACTCCAGGACAGGAAATTCGTTTACAAAGTCGTGGACAACGTAGCCGTAGCCTCGGAGATTTCGGTACATCCGGCAAACGACGGGAAGAACTATGTGGTCACTTCCGGTCTCATCCCGTCCGACGTGATTGTCACGGAAGGGGTGGGGCTGCTGAAAGACGGGACTGCGATATGTCCGGTATGGAACAAATGAAAAGGAGTTTGGAACTATGGATCTCAAGACTTTCATCGACCGTCCCATACTGTCGTCCGTGATTTCGATAGTCATAGTGCTGCTGGGTGTAATCGGGATCTCGTCCCTCCCTATCGAGCAGTATCCGGACATATCCACTCCGACCGTACAGGTGGAGGCATCCTACACGGGGGCTAATGCGCAGACGGTGCAGAACAGCGTCATCATCCCGCTGGAAGAGAAAATCAACGGGGTGGAGAATATGATATATATGACATCCGAGGCTGACAACAACGGCAATGCCACGATCAAGGTCTATTTCGCCCAGGGGACGGATGCGGATATGGCTACGGTAAACGTGCAGAACAGGGTGTCGGAGGCAAGCGGGCAGTTGCCTGCGGAGGTGACGAAAAGCGGTGTCAAGGTCAGCAAGCAGCAGAGCAGCCAGGTAATGATCTTCAACCTGTACAGCAGCGATGACCGCTTCGACGACCTCTTCCTCTGCAACTACCTCAAAATCAATGTCGTCCCACGCATCCTGAGAATCAAGGGTGTGGGCGGGGTGAACGTCATAGGCTCCGACTATGCCATACGCATCTGGCTCAATCCCGAACTTATGGCTCAGTACAGCCTGTCCCCAGCCGACATAGCCTCCGCGATAGGGGCGCAGAACCTGGAGTCCCCTACGGGCAACTTCGGGGAAAATTCCGGGAACACATTCCAATATGCACTGAAATACAGGGGCAGGTACTCCACTCCGGAGGATTTCGGGGATATAGTCATAAGAGCCCTGCCTGACGGAGAAATCCTGAAACTGAAAGATGTGGCTGACGTGGAACTTGGAGCGCAGGACTATTCGATGAACGGAGAGGCTGACGGGCATCCGGGCACCACCTGTATGATTACCCAGATTGCCGGTTCCAACGCAAACGAAATCGTGGAGGAGGTGGAGAAACTTTTCGACGAGCTCGAGGGCAGCCTGCCTCCAGGGGTGAAGATCAGCATCACGCAGAATGTCAAGGACTTCCTGGATGCCTCCATCCGGAATGTGCTGATGACTTTGCTTGAAGCGATGCTGCTGGTGGTGCTGGTGGTGTATCTGTTCCTGCAGAACGCAAGGCTCACCCTCATTCCGACCCTGAGTATGCTGGTGTCTATGGTCGGTACTTTCTTCGTGCTGTCGCTTATGGGATTCAGCATCAACCTCCTTACCCTCTTCGCACTCGTCCTGTCCATCGGAACGGTGGTGGACAATGCGATAATAGTGGTCGAAGCGGTGCAGGCAAGGCTGGACGCAGGGGCAGAATCGGCATACAAGGCGACCGTGGACGGAATGAAAGGCATCACTCCTGCGATTCTGGTAAGTACCCTCGTATTTATGGCAGTCTTCATCCCCGTCTCGTTCATAGGAGGCACTTCCGGCAAATTCTTCCAGCAGTTCGGAATGACTATGGCAGTGGCAGTCGGACTTTCGGCAGTGAATGCCCTGACCCTCAGCCCAGCCCTGTGCGCACTGCTCCTCAAGCCCTCTGCGGACGGGGGACGGCGGACGCTTCAACAGAGGTTCCGCACCGGATTCAACAGCGCTTTCGGCAGGATGACCGCAGCCTACGGCAAGGGTGTCGGTTTTCTTCTGAGACACAAAGTCCTCGCCTGTGCCCTGCTGGTGGTGTCTGTGGCATTGCTGGCAGTGTCCATACGTGAAACCAAGACGGGACTTGTGCCGAATGAAGACCAGGGTATGTTTTTCGTGAACGTTGCCACTGCCCCCGGCAATTCCCTCCACTCTACGAAAGAAATCCTCAGGGAAGTGGAGGAAGCCATCAGGGACATTCCGCAGATTCAGAGTTATGCGAAGAATCCGGGCTTCGGCGTGGTGTCGGGGAAAAGTGCTTCCGCAGGTCTGATAATAGTGAGGCTGAAACCCTGGGATGAGCGCAAGGGCAAGGGGGATGACGTGGATTCGGTCATTGCCGAGGTCTATCGGCGCACATCAGGCATCAGGGGTGCGGACATCTTTGCCTACTCCCCTCCTATGGTGGTGGGATTCGGAATGACGGACGGATTTGAAATGTGCTTGCAGGACAAGGCAGGAGGGGATGTGGAGAAGTTCCATGAAGTGACCCAGGACTTCCTGGCACATCTGAACAGCCGTCCGGAAATCGGAATGGCTTACACCTCATTCAACGTGAACTACCCGCAGTATGCAGTGGAAGTGGACGCTGCAAGATGCCTACGAGCCGGAATCGGTCCCGACGAGGTGCTCTCCACGCTGTCCGGCTATTTCGGAGGCTCCTATTCTTCGGACATAAACAGGTTTTCCAAGGTGTACAGGGTTATGATACAGGCTTCCCCGGAATACCGTCTCGGAGAGGAATCCATAGACAACGTATATGTGAAAACGGCAGGGGGAATGGCTCCCATAAGCGAATTCATCAAGTTGGAGAAGACCTCCGGTCCGGAAATCCTCAACCGCTTCAATATGTTCGGTTCCATTTCCGTGAACGGTGCCCCTGCACAGGGCTACAGTTCCGGGGATGCCATCAGGGCTGTCCAGGAGACGGCAAGGGACTTCCTGCCCTCCGGCTACGGCTACGAGTTCAGCGGAATGACGAGAGAGGAATCCGGGAGTACGGACAACACGATGATTATTATGGCTTTGTGCATCATCCTCGTATATCTCATCCTTTCGGCGCTGTATGAAAGTTTCATCATCCCCCTGGCAGTCATACTGTCCGTCCCGATTGGGCTTATGGGCAGTTTCCTCTTCACCTGGATGTGCGGACTTGAAAACAACATCTACCTGCAGACCGGTGTCATAATGCTCATCGGACTTCTGTCAAAGACCGCGATTCTCATCACTGAACTTGCGCAACGCTACCGTGCGGAGGGAATGGAAACCGACGAGGCTGCCCTGAGGGCTGCAAAAGAGAGGCTGCGCCCGATTCTGATGACAGCCCTGACAATGATTGTGGGACTTCTGCCGCTGATTTTCTCGTCCGGCGCAGGCAAGAACGGGAACATCTCCCTCGGTGTCGGCACTGCCGCAGGAATGACGATAGGCACGCTCGCACTCCTTTTCATAACCCCGGTCCTTTTCGGGATAATGGATCAGTCACATAGCCATACTCCCTCTTCGGGTGAAAACCTGACCTCGGAAATCTGATTCGAATCTGACGCAACTTATTCATATTGTCAAAATGGGAAAAACACATATCAAAGTTGCCGCAATGCTGCTGACGGCACTGTCTCTCGGCAGCTGCGGCATATACACCAAATATCAGAGACCTGGGATCCCGGTCGCAGACAGCCTGTACCGGGAAATCCCCACGACGGCTGACACATCTTCGATAGCCTCGCTTTCCTGGAGGGAACTGTTCTCGGACTCCCTGCTTGTCGGGTGGATCGAACTCGCCCTGGAGAAGAACACGGACCTGAGGATTGCGGAACTGAAAGTGGAAGAGGCTTCAGCGAACCTGTTGGCATCCAGGCTCGCCTACCTGCCATCAGTGGGAATCTCGGCACAGTTTGAGGCAGGAAACGCAGGGGCTGCGGAGAACAACTGGTCGGCAGGTCTGAGTACGGAATGGGAACTTGACATCTTCGGGAGGCTGACGAATGCCAAGAGACAGAGTTATGCAGCCCTCGGACAGTCCGAGGAATACAGGGAGGCAGTCAGAAGCCGGCTCATAGCCACCGTCGCGGAAAACTACTATATGCTTCTGACACTGGATGAGAAGAAAGCGGTTACGGAGAGGACCGAGGAAAACTGGGAAAAGACGGTGCGGACCCTGGAGGCTCTTATGGATGCCGGACAGACGAACAGGGCTGCCGTCTCGCAGGCAAGGGCTGAACTGTTGGCGGCACGGCA